>NZ_CAWMFQ010000001.1:0-31608 GCF_963866995.1 Aeromonas sp. ZOR0002
CACAGTGGGTAGTCCGCGAGCGGGGCCCCGATATGCAGGGTGTAGCCCTCCCGGGTGCGGATGTTGTAGCAAGGCAGGGTGACGGTGTTCTTCACCCGGGCCAGGGTGGCGGTCCCCGTGATGGTGGCGGCCTGCTCCACCGCGAAGTAGGGCACGAAGACGCTGGCATGGCTGCCGTAGTCGTGATCCGGTGCATACCAGAGGGCGTCGCCGTTGCGCAGCGCCTTGATCATCCCCTTCACGTCCATCCGGTCCACCAGGTATTTGTTGGAGGCGCAGCGACCGTGGTACTGGGCGTACTCCAACACCGGATTGGTGTTGGGGCGATAGACACCGACCCCGGGGCGCACCAGGCCGAAGCAGCGGGCATTGAGCTCCAGCGTCAGGAAGTGGCAGGAGAGCAGCAGCATCCCCTGGCCCTTCTCCATGGCGTTGATGACGTGCTCTTCCCCTTCCACCTTCATCAGGCGGCGCATCCGCCAGTCTGGCCAGAACCAGGCCATGCCCACCTCGAAGATGGCGCAACCCACGCTCTCGAAGTTCTGCACCAGGAGGGCTTCGCGCTCATCCCGGCTGAGCTCGGGCATCGCCAGCTCCAGGTTGCGGCGGGCAATCTTGACGCGGGATTTCAGCAGCTTGCGGGCCAGGGTGCCGAGCTGGCGGCCCAGCCACATCTGACTGCGCCAGGGCAGCAACACCAGCAGCCAGAGCAGGGAGAGGCCCAGCCAGCTCCCCCAGTAACGGGGATGGAACAGACGGGGTTCGAGGCGGGGAGCGTGTTCTTGGGCCATGAAGAGTCTCTTGTTCGCAAAGGCAAAGGGGGGAGTCCGACCGAACCGGGGGGCCTGTGTGGGGTGGCCCGGCGCGGATGCGGTCACTCGCATGTGGAGGATTCTATCCGAAAAGCGGGGGCGGGCGCGAATCGCCGTCATCTGGTCAGAGGGGGCATCAGGGGGCAGGGCCGTGCTTTTTTCACGCCCCGGAAAAGAGTGTGATAAAATCAGCCGCTGAATTTTTCAGGTTTTGAGAGCCGATACAGATGAAAATCACCCTGCCCGAGTTTGAAAAAGCCCGCATCCTGGTCGTTGGCGATGTCATGTTGGATCGCTACTGGCATGGCCCTACCGGCCGGATCTCCCCCGAGGCACCGGTCCCCGTGGTCAAGGTCGAGCACATCGAGGAGCGTCCGGGTGGCGCCGCCAACGTGGCGCTCAACTCCGCCGCCCTCGGCGCCCAGGCCGTGCTGCTGGGCCTGACCGGTCAGGATGAAGCCGCCGATGCCCTCGCCAGCCAGATGGCTGGTGTCAAGGTGGCCTGTGATTTCGTGCGCCTGACCGACTATCCGACCATCACCAAGCTGCGGGTGTTGTCCCGCAACCAGCAACTGCTGCGCCTCGACTTCGAAGAGGCCTTCCACGACGTGGATGCCAGCCTGCTGATGGGCAAGGTGGAGCAGGCGCTGCCCCAGGCGGACGTGATGATCCTCTCCGACTACGGCAAGGGCGCCCTCAACGATGTGCCCGGCATGATCCGGCGTGCCCGCGCCGCCGGTATCCCCGTGCTGGTCGACCCCAAGGGGACCGATTTCGAGAAGTACCGCGGTGCCACCCTGCTGACCCCCAACATGTCCGAGTTCGAGGCCGTGGTGGGTAAGGTGAAGGGGGAAGAAGACCTGGTCGCCAGGGGGCTGGAGCTGGTCAAGCGCTTCGAGCTGGACGCCCTGCTGGTCACCCGTTCCGAGAACGGCATGACCCTGATCCGCGAAGGGCAGCCCGAGCTGCACCTGCCGGCCCAGGCCCACGAGGTCTATGACGTCACCGGTGCCGGTGACACCGTCATCTCCACCCTGGCGACTTCCCTTGCCGCAGGCAAGAGTCTGGATGAGGCCTGCGCCCTGGCCAACACCGCCGCCGGCATCGTGGTCGGCAAGCTGGGGACCTCCACCGTGAGCCCGGTGGAACTGGCCAACGCCCTCTACACCGAGCAGGAGACCGGCTTTGGCGTCATGTCCGAGGCCCAGCTCAAGGTGGCCGTCCAGGCCGCCCGTCTGCGCGGCGAGAAGGTGGTGATGACCAACGGCTGCTTCGACATTCTGCACGCGGGTCATGTCTCCTATCTGGCCAATGCGGGCAAGCTGGGGGATCGCCTGATCGTGGCGGTGAACACCGACGAGTCCGTGCGTCGCCTCAAGGGGCCGGGTCGCCCGGTCAACCCGACCGAGCGCCGTATGACTGTGCTGGCGGCCCTGGGTGCCGTGGACTGGGTGGTCCCCTTCAGCGAAGACACTCCCCAGCGTCTGATCGCCGAGATCCTGCCAGACCTCCTGGTCAAGGGGGGCGACTACAAGCCCGAAGAGATCGCCGGTTACGCCGAGGTGACCGCCAATGGCGGCGAGGTGCGGGTGCTGAACTTCGAGGACGGCTGCTCCACCACCGACATCATCAAGACCATCCGCGAGCGCGGATAAGCGTAAAACCCGGCCAAGGCCGGGTTTTTTGATGGGGCTGCCGGGTCGGTGACATGGCCGCTGCCTGGCAGGCCCCGACCAACGCACTTCCAGCGGCGAACAGAGATGAAAAAGGCGACCCCGGGGTCGCCTTTTCTCATGGTGTGCGCCTGGCTCAGGACTTCTTGGTAACCTGGGCGGCGGGCATCAGACCCTGGTTCACCTCTTCCAGATCCTTCTGCTCCAGGATGCCGGCGGCCTGCTTGAGGGAGAGGATGCTGAGGATGTAGTTGTAGCGGGCCTCGGAGAGTTTCTGCTTGGCCTGATACAGCTTGCGGGTGGAGTCCAGCACGTCGACGATGGTGCGGGTACCCACCTCGTAACCGGCTTCGGTCGCCTTCAGGGCGCTGTCGGCGGAGATGACGGACTGGCTGTAGGCGCGGACCGAGCCGATGCTGGCGTTCACGTTGTTGTAGGAGGAGCGGACCGTGCTCTGCACCGAGCGGAAGCTGCGCTCGAGCTGTTCGCTGGCGGCCACGTAGTTGAACTGTGCCTGCTTGACCTGGGAGGTGGTGGCCCCGCCGGTGTAGATGGGCAGCTTGAAGTTCAGGCCGATGTTGCCCTGATTGCTGTTGCTCTCGGGGTTGCGGATCTCGTCCTTGTAATCGTTGTAACCGGCGTTCAGGCCGGCGCCCAGATCCAGGGTCGGTTCATGACCGGTCTTGGCCAGATCGATCTGCTCCTTGGCGATGTCTTTGCCGATGCGGGCGCTGTGCAGCTCCAGGTTCTTGTCCAGGGCCAGTTCCAGCCACTTGTCGGAGTTGAACGCGGTCTTCTGCGGGCTGAAGCGATCGGTGTTGAGCACGTCCAGTTGACGGTGGTCGATACCGGTCAGCTCGCGCAGGCTCTCGTAGCTGTTGTCCAGGGTGTTCTCGGCATTGATCTCGTCCGCCAGCGCCTGATCGCGCTCGGCCTCGGCCTCGTGCACGTCGGTGATGGCGGTCAGGCCCACTTCAAAGCGCTGCTGGGTCTGTTCAAGCTGACGCTCGACCGCGGTCTTGTTGGCACGCACGAATTCCAGGGTATCCATGGCCTTGAGCACGTCGAAGTAGGCCTGGGCGGTACGCAGCATCAGGTTCTGGTACTCGAGGTTGTAGGCCACGTCGGACTGGGTGGCGCTCTTCTCGGTCAGATCCAGGTTGACCCAGTTGCTGCGACGGTAGATGGATTGATCCAGGGTCACGGAGCCGGTAGCGCCCGTGTTGGTCATGGTGTCGTTCTTGTTTTGCAGGTAGTTCAGGCCGGCGCCCAGGTTGATCTGGGGCAGCAGGGCTGCACGGGATTCGTTGATCTTCTCGAAGGCCTGGTCCCGCTTGGCCTTGGATTCCAGCAGCTGGGTGTCCTTGATCTGGGCCTGTTGGTAAATATCGAGCAGGTTTTCGGCATGAGCGGCGCCGCTCACACCCAGCATCACCATGACTGACAAGAGTGTTCTTTTCATATGATAGTTTTAACCTTTTGTATCAACCCAAAGCTGTCCGCTGGATGAAGGGGGGATTGTCACCGACCAAGCTTGATTTCAGCTTAACCACTCTACTATAAGCAGATTTCATTGCGAACTGTCTCTTTTCCAGCTGCGGAAACGTCAAGGTCCGGGGCGAGTTTTCTCGGCAACGCGCCTAGCCAAATGCCCTGTGGCTGCTAAAATCCTTCCCTCATCGTCGGCGAGAGCGAGTGAATGAATGTTCATTCATGCCCCCGAATATTATGGTCAAACCAAGCCAAGTCAAGCTGGCAGGAGTCTCGAATGTCACAGCAAGCCTTGCCTCAAACCTGCCACTACTCCAGCGATGATGTGAAAATCATTGAAAAATCAGCTGGATATAATGGCTTCTTCAAGGTGAATGTCTACCGCCTGCAACACAGGCTGTTTGCCGGTGGCTGGAACGCCCCCATCGTCCGGGAACTGTTCGAACGTGGCCATGCCGCCGCCCTGCTGCCTTATGATCCGGTGCGGGACGAGATCGTGCTGGTGGAGCAGTTTCGCATCGGCGCCATGGAGACCAGCGCCACCCCCTGGCTGCTGGAGCTGGTGGCCGGCATCATCGATGAAGGGGAGACCGCCGAGGCTGTGGTGCGGCGCGAGGCGGTGGAAGAGGCAGGGATCGAGGTGGGACGCTGCGAACATGCCATCAGCTATCTGGTGAGCCCGGGTGGCAGCACCGAGCGCATCGAGGTGTTCGTGGGCGAGGTGGATGCCAGTCAGGCCAAGGGGATCCACGGTCTGGCGGAAGAGGGGGAAGACATCCGGGTCCACGTGGTGAGCCGCGAACAGGCCTATGCCTGGCTCAAAGAGGGGCGCATCGACAATGCCGCCTCCGTCATCGCCCTGCAGTGGCTGGCCCTGAATCACGGCGAGCTGCGGGCACGCTGGCTGGCGGGGCGCTGAGGTGACGCTCGTTCAGACCCGGGTCAGGTGCCCTGTGTCCGACTGGAACACTGTGCAGTGGGTCCACCCTTCATGGACCCTGATTGAGGGAGCCGCGACATGTCATTAGTCCAGAGCCCGATGAAGCGCTATGTGCCTGATTTGATGTCCTTGCAGCGTACCTGCGAGGTCAATTACATGGCGCTGATGAAACTGTTGCCGCCCGGTGGCAGCGTGGGTGCCGAGCGCCGCTATCAGGTCGGCAACGGCCTGCAGTTCCAGCTCACGGTGACCGAAGAGAGCCGCTTCACCAGCCAGGTGATCCTGGCCCAGCACAACCCCGAATTGCCGAGCTACTTGCAAGCCCGGATAGAGATTCGTTTGTATCATGATGTGCGAATGGCGGAAGTGTGTGCGGCGCAACAGATTTCAATGTTGCAACCACGTTATGATTATCCCAATCAAAAAATGCATCACAGGGATGAAAAGGAGCAGGTAAATCTATTCTTGGCCGATTGGTTGAGATTTTGTCTCAAACACGGCACCAGCCTGATTAACATCCTCTAGTCGAACCCATAAAAAAGAAGCGTGATTTTGGAAACAGAGCTACCTCAGGCGCCGGACGGCAGTGTGCGCCTGTTACAGATTACCGATACCCATCTCTTCGCCAGTGCCGAGGGGCGGCTGCTGGCCGTGCCCACGGCGCAGAGTCTGGCCGCCGTGCTGGAGCGGGTGCAGGCCAACGAGCACCCGTTCGATCTCATCCTCGCCACCGGGGATCTCTCCCAGGATCACAGCCCGGAGTCCTACCAGCGCTTCGCCTCCATGATGGCCCCCCTGGCTCGCCCCATCTACTGGTTGCCCGGCAACCACGACGACGGCCCCCTGATGACCGAATACCTCCATGCGGCCGGCATCAGCGAGGCCAAGCAACTGGTGGGGGATCACTGGCAGGTGATCCTGCTGGATACCCAGGTGCGCGGCAAACCCCACGGGGTGCTGGGGGATCACCAGCTGGCGGCCCTGGATCAGGCCCTGCGCCAGCATCCCGAGCGCCACGCCCTCATCGCCCTGCACCATCAGGCGGTGCCGGTGGGCTGCGCCTGGCTGGATCAGCACAACCTCAAGAATGCCGACGACCTGTTCGCCGTGCTGGCCCGCCACCCGCAGCAGAAGACCATCCTGTTCGGCCACGTCCATCAGGAGTTTGACGAGGTGCACCACGGAGTGCGGCTCATCGCCAGCCCCTCTACCTGCATCCAGTTCAAGCCGCTCTCCGACGGTTTCGCACTGGACGAATCCGGCCCTGGCTGGCGCTATCTCACCCTGCACCCGGATGGCCGGGTGGCGAGCCAGGTGTGGCGCCTGCCGCTGGGCCAGTTCGTGCCCGACCCCAATGCCACAGGTTACTGAGGGGTTGCCATGAAGCCCGTCCTGCTCTATCTGCACGGTTTCAATTCATCCCCCGGCTCGGCCAAGGCGCAGCAGATGGCGGCCTGGGTGGCCGAGAACAGGCCCGATATCGAGGTGGTGATCCCGGCCCAGCCCAACACCCCGGCGGCCGCCTGGGCGGCCATCGAGCAGGCCATCACCGACCTGAAGGCCCGCCACGGCAGCGCCCTGCGACTGGGCGCCGTGGGCAGCTCCCTCGGTGGCTTCATGGCCACGCGAGTGAGCGAGATGTACGGTTGCCGCGCCGCCCTCATCAACCCGGCGGTGCGCCCCCACGAGCTGCTCTGTGACTACCTCGGCCCCCAGACCAACCCCTACAGCGGCGAACGCTATGAACTGCTGCCCGGGCACATGGACGAGCTGAGAGCGCTGGCGGTGCCGGTGACAGCCCCGGAGCGGCTCTGGGTGCTGCAACAGCAGGAGGACGAGGTGCTCGACTATCGCAAGGCGCTGGACGAATACCGCTTTGCCCGTCTCTCCCTGGAGTGCGGCGGCGATCACGCCTTCACAGGCTTCGAGCGCTACCCCGCCCAGATCGTCCGTTTCCTCGGGCTCTAGCCATGCAACCGCCGTTGGCCGCCTTCCTCGAACAGGTGCTGGCCACGGCCCAGGCGGGGCTCACCTACTCCCGGGATCCCTTCGACATCGCCCGCTTCGAGGCGCTGCGAGCGGCCACGGTGACGCTCATCGCCAGCCAGAGCGAGCTGGCTCCCGATGCCATCGGCGACTGGATTGCCCTCGACAGTGGCTATCCCACCCCCAAGCTGGATGTGCGGGCCTTCATTCAGAACGACGCGGGCCATGTCCTGCTGGTGCAGGAGCGCAGTGACGGTTGCTGGACCCTGCCGGGGGGCTGGTGCGACATCGGCGATTCGCCTGCGGACGCCGTGGTGCGGGAAGTGAGCGAGGAGACCGGCCTCGCCTGTCGGGCGGTGCAACTGCTGGCCCTGTTCGACAAGCTCAAGCATCCCCATCCCCCGCAGTTGCCCCACGCCCACAAGGCCTTCTTCCTGTGCGAGGTGACGGGCGGCGCTCTGCTTACCGACACCGATGAAACCAAAGGGGCGGGGTACTTCCCCATCGACGCCTTGCCCGAACTCTCCCGCCACCGGGTGGTGGCGTCCCAGTTGCGCACCCTGCATGACCATCTGTCGCAGGGGCGGGGGGATACCCTGTTCGATTAACCGGTTCGCAGCCTGACACTGCGGCAAGGAGGCAGCATGATCACACGCATCGGCAATACCCCCATCCAGAAGAAACACAAGGCGAGCTGCCACTGCGGCGCCGTGGTGCTGGAGCTGACCCTGCCGGATGGCGTGGTGGATCCGCGCCGCTGCGACTGCTCCTTCTGTCGGCGGCGAGGGGCCATCGTCGCCTCGGTGCCGCTCTCCGGCATCCGCATCCTGCAAGGGGAGGCGGCGCTTCGCTGCTACCAGTTCAACACCCGCACCGCGAAACACTACTTCTGCAGCGTCTGCGGCATCTACACCCATCACCAGCGCCGATCCAATCCGGCGGAATATGGCTACAACCTCGCCTGTCTGGAAGGGGTCAACCCGTTCGATCTGGGAGAGGTGCCGACCCGCGACGGGGTGCATCACCCGGCAGATACCGTAGCCGATTGAACGCGAGGTGACTGCCCGACGGGTGGCGGGGAGGACGGGCGAGGCGTTGCCGCGTCACTCCCGTGACGACATCTCAGGGGGTCATCTGCTTGTGTAGCCCCCGCCATGGCTGTGTTAACCTTGCCCTGTCCGTCTCCCGGCGGACCCCGGCCTCTCTCTTCATTCCATCTCTGCCAACAGGGGGCACACCCGTGACGACTGCTTCAGCGCTGCCGGATCTGATCCTCGGGGCCTCGCTCTACTTTCCGCCCCTGTTCAAGGCCGTGCTGCTCGGCCTGCTGGGCTGGCTGCCGCTGCACCATCTGCTGCGGGACTGGCTCTACGGCGGCGAGGTGTGGCACCCCCTGCTGATGGATCTCTCCCTCTTCATCCTCGCCGTCAGCGGCGCCCTATGGATATTGCTACATGGCTAAATCACCCCTTGCGACCCTCAAATACTTCTCCACCCTGCTGGTCTTTGCCCTGGCGCTGGTGTCGCTCTGGTGGCTGTGGAACGACTACATGCAGGGTCCCTGGACCCGGGATGGCAAGGTGCGGGCCGAGCTGGTCAGCATCACGCCCCAGGTGTCGGGCAAGATCGTCAGGATAGGGGTCAAGGACAACCAGCTGGTGAAGGCGGGGGACCTGCTCTTCACTCTGGATCCCGAGCCCTATCGCATCGCGCTGGACAACGCCAGCGCGGCCCTGGCCAAGGCCAGGTCGGATCTCGACAAGGCGGAGCACGAGGCGAACCGTCGCCAGAGCCTCTCCCGCACCGTCATCTCCGCCGAGGCGGTGGATGAATCCAGGCTCAATGCCCAGGCGATGAAGGCGGCCTATGAGGTGGCCCAAGCCAATCTGGAGCAGGCCAGATGGTCCCTTGCCCGGACCGAGGTCCACGCCGCGAGCGACGGCTACATCACCAATCTGCAGGCCAGGGTCGGCAACTACGCCACCGCCGGGGTGCCCCTGGTGGCCCTGATAGACACCCACTCCTTCTATGTGCAGGGCTATTTCGAAGAGACCAAGCTCAGGCACATCGCCCCCGGCAAACCGGCCGAGGTGGTGCTCTACAGCGGGGATCGGGTACTCAGGGGGGAGGTGGAAAGCATAGGGCGCGCCATTCACGATCAGAGCCTGGAAGGCAGCGAGGGGCTGCTGCTCGACGTCAAGCCGAACGTGCCCTGGGTGCGTCTGGCCCAGCGGGTGCCGGTGCGGATCAGGCTGCTGGCGATTCCCCCGGATCTGGTCTTGATCGCGGGCACGACCTGTACCATCACCATAGGGGACTAGGGTGATCACCTCGCTCTGGCGCCAGACCCCCTGGGGCAAGGCCAACGGCGGCCAGTGGCGCTACGCCCTGCGCAATGCCCTGGCCATGTGCCTGTCACTCTGGCTGGCGTTCGTGCTGCAACTCGACTCTCCCTACTGGGCCATGACCTCCGCCGCCGTGGTGAGCTTTCCCACCGTGGGGGGCGTCATCAGCAAGAGCCTGGGGCGAGTGGTGGGCAGCCTCATCGGCGCCATGGCGGCGGTGATGATCACCGGCCTTGGCATCGGTGATCCCTGGCTCTTCAGCCTGCTTATCGCCCTCTGGCTGGGGGGGTGCACCTACATCTCCAACCACCATCAGAACAACGTCTCCTACGGTTTCGCCCTGGCGGGCTATACCGCCGCCATCATCGCCTTCTCCTGCGTCAACCTGACCGACCCGCAACATATCTTCGACATCGCCCAGGCCCGGGTGAGCGAGGTGATCGTCGGCATCCTCTGCGGCGGCCTGATGATGATGATCCTGCCGAGTTTCTCCGATGGCGAGACCCTGCTGGACTCCCTTGGCAAGAGCCAGACCCGGCTGCTGGAACATGCCCAGCTGCTCTGGCTCGGGGAGACGGGCGCCGATGTGCGCACCGCCCACGAGGGGGTGATCGGTCAGATCCTCACCCTGAACGTGCTGCGCATCCAGGCCGTCTGGAGCCACCACCGCCTGCGCCGCCACAACCAGTTGCTGAATTATCTGCTCCATCGCCAGCTGAGGATGGTCAGCCTCATCTCGGGGCTGCGCCGCATGCTGCAACATTGGCCAGAGGACGCAGTCGACCCGGCCCCCATGCTGGCCGCCGTGCTGCGGGAGCTGGGACAGGGGGGCTGCGACAAGCTGCGCATCGCCCGCCTGATGGCGCCCTTCGTGGCCCGTTCGGGGGACGATTATCGCTGTCAGGCCTTCTGGCTGCGGCTGCGCCACTTCTGCTGGAGCTACCTGGAGTGTCAGCGCTGGCTGGAAAGGCTGGCCCGCCACGATGGTCAGGAGTGGCCGGCGCCGCCGCGCCACAGCTCTCTGACCAGCCACACCGACGGCCTGGAGGCGGCCTACAACGGGGGGCGTACCTTCCTCTGCGTGATGCTGGGCTGCACCTTCTGGATCCACACCCAGTGGGATGCGGGCGCCGCAGCCCTGACCCTGCTCGCCATCTGCTGCGTGCTCTATTCCGCCACCCCGGCCCCTGCCAAGGGGGCCCAGACCATGCTCAAGGCCATCGTGCTGCTCAGCTTTATCTGCTTCGGGGTCAAGTTCGGGCTGATGATCCGCATCGACGACTTCTGGATCTTCTGTGCCCTGCTGTTCCCCGCCCTCATCACCCTGCAACTGCTGAAATTGCAGCGCCCCCAGGGGGCGGCGCTCTGGGGCCAGCTCATCGTGCTGCTCGGCTCCTTCCTCGCCATCACCAATCCGCCGAGCTACGACTACCTCGCCTTCGTCAACAGCAGCCTAGCGCAGGCACTGGGAGTGATGAGCGCAGGGCTGGCGTTCCAGCTCCTGAGGCCCAGCTCGGATCGGCGCAAGAGCCGCCGCCTGATGCACCGTCTGCGGCGGGATTTCGTGGACCAGCTGGCCCCGGCCCCGCAGCAGAGCGAGGGGGAGTTTGAATCCCGGGTCTATCACGCGGTGAGCCAGCTCAGCCAGAGTCAGGATCAGGGGGCCCGGCTCTGGGTGCTGCGCTGGGGCGTGGTGCTGCTCAATTGCAGCCACATCGTCTGGCAGCTCAGGCTCTGGCGCAGCCGGGATCCGGCCCTCTATCTGGTGCGGGACGGCTGTCTGCGCTGCCTGAAAGGCATTCTGACCGAAGGGGGCGTGCAGCACGAGACCCTGGGGCGCACCCTGGCGGAGCTGGACCGCATCAGCCAAGGGCTGGGGGAACATGCAGACCCGGCGGCCCGGGCTCTGGCGGGGCTGGTGTGGCGACTCCACTGCTCCCTCTCCCAGCTTGTGCAGGCCCTGCCCGGGGAACCCGCCTGATCCCGGGCGGGGAGGCCGGAGCCCCTCTGGATCACCCTTTGCGAGCGCCCCATTTGTCCCGGGCCCTCCCAGCGAGTAAGATTCCCCCCAAACGTCAATTCGCAAGGCCCTCCATGTCCACTCAATACAATGCGGATGCCATTGAGGTCCTCAATGGCCTTGAACCGGTGCGTCGCCGCCCCGGCATGTACACCGACACCACCCGGCCCAATCACCTCGGCCAGGAGGTCATCGACAACAGCGTCGACGAGGCGCTGGCGGGTCACGCCCGCAATCTGGAGGTGATCCTGCACGAGGATCAGTCCCTCGAGGTGATCGACGACGGTCGCGGCATGCCGGTGGACATCCACCCGGAGGAAGGGGTCTCCGGCGTGGAGCTGATCCTCTGCAAGCTGCACGCGGGGGGCAAGTTCTCCAACAAGAACTATCAGTTCTCCGGTGGCTTGCACGGGGTAGGGATCTCCGTGGTGAACGCCCTCTCCGATCGGGTCGAGGTGACGGTGCGCCGGGACGGCCAGGTCTATGACATCGCCTTCGAGCGGGGCGAGAAAGTGCAGGAGCTGACCATCACCGGCACCTGCGGCCGTCGCAACACCGGCACCCGGGTGCGCTTCTGGCCAGAGGCGCGCTACTTCGATTCGCCGCGCTTCTCGGTCTCCAAGCTCGAGCACCTGCTCAAAGCCAAGGCCGTGCTCTGCCCGGGCCTCACCATCAAGTTCCTCGACAAGAACACCGGCATCAAGCTTGAGTGGTGCTACGAAGACGGCCTCAAGGATTACCTCATCGATGCGGTCAAGCAGTTCACCTGCCTGCCGGAGCAGCCCTTCGTCGGCTCTTTCAGCTCCGAACAGTCGGCGGTGGACTGGGCCCTGTGCTGGTTGCCGGAAGGGGGCGAATGCCTCGCCGAATCCTATGTGAACCTTATTCCCACGGCGCTCGGTGGCACCCATGTCAACGGCCTGCGCCAGGGGCTGCTCGATGCCATGCGCGAGTTCTGCGAGTTCCGCAACCTCTTGCCCCGCGGGGTCAAACTGACCCCGGAAGACATCTGGGATCGCTGCGCCTACATCCTCTCCATCAAGATGCAGGACCCGCAGTTTGCAGGGCAGACCAAGGAGCGCCTGTCGTCCCGCCAGAGCTCGGCCTTCGTGTCGGGCGTGGTGAAGGATGCCTTCAGCCTTTACTTGAACAGCAACACCGAGCTGGCCGAACAGCTGGCGGAGCTCTGCATCTCCAGCGCCCAGCGCCGGATGCGCGCCGCCAAGACGGTAGTGCGCAAGAAGATAACCCAGGGCCCGGCCCTGCCCGGCAAACTGACCGACTGCGGCTGCGCCGATCCCATGCAGGGGGAGCTCTTCCTGGTGGAGGGTGACTCCGCGGGCGGCAGTGCCAAGCAGGCGCGCGACCGCGAATTCCAGGCCATCATGCCCCTGCGCGGCAAGATCCTGAACACCTGGGAGGTGGAGGCCGGTCAGGTGCTCGCCTCGCAAGAAGTACACGACATCTCGGTGGCCATCGGGCTCGACCCCGACTCCGACGACCTCAGTGGCCTGCGCTACGGCAAGGTGTGCATCCTGGCGGATGCGGACTCGGACGGTCTGCACATCGCCACCCTGCTCTGCGCCCTCTTTGTGAAGCACTTCCGCACGCTGGTGGAAAAGGGCCATGTCTATGTGGCCATGCCGCCCCTCTATCGTATCGACATCGGCAAGGAGGTCTTCTACGCCCTCGACGAGGACGAGAAGAACGGCGTGCTGCAACGGGTCGAAGCCGAGAAGAAGAAGGGCAAGGTGATGGTGACCCGATTCAAGGGGCTGGGTGAGATGAACCCCAAGCAGTTGCGAGAAACCACCATGGATCCCAACACCCGCCGCCTGGTGCAGCTCACCATGGGCGCGGAAGGGGGGGCAGAAGGGGAAGATGGGGACGAGACCCTGCAACTGATGGACATGCTGCTGGCCAAGAAGCGCGCCGGTGATCGCCGCGAATGGCTGGAAGAGAAGGGCAACCTCGCCATCATCTAAGCCGTCGGCTGGCCCGGACAGGGCCAGCAAGCATTTAGCCGGAGTCGCCCTGTGGCGGCTCCCGAACCGAAAGAGATAATCACATGAGTGATGCCATCGAGCTCAGTCTGGACGGGGTAGAGCGCCAGCCAATGCGCACCTTTACCGAACAGGCTTACTTGAACTACTCCATGTACGTCATCATGGATCGGGCCCTGCCGCATATCGGCGACGGCCTCAAACCGGTGCAACGGCGCATCATCTACGCCATGAGCGAGCTGGGTCTGTCGGCGCTGTCCAAGCACAAGAAGTCTGCCCGTACCGTGGGTGACGTGCTGGGCAAATACCACCCCCACGGCGACAGCGCCTGTTACGAAGCCATGGTGCTGATGGCCCAGCCCTTCTCCTACCGCTACCCGCTGGTGGACGGTCAGGGCAACTGGGGTGCGCCGGACGATCCCAAATCCTTCGCCGCCATGCGTTATACCGAGGCGCGGCTGTCGCGCTTCTCCGAGCTGCTGCTCTCCGAGCTGGGGCAGGGCACGGTGGAGTGGACGCCGAACTTCGACGGCACCATGAAGGAGCCGGTGGTGCTGCCCGCCCGCCTGCCGCACATCCTGCTCAACGGGGTGACTGGTATCGCGGTGGGGATGGCGACCGATATCCCGCCCCACAACGCGCGGGAAGTGGCCCACGCCTGTGTGGAACTGCTGGACAACCCGAACGCCGGCCTGGATGCCCTGATGGCCCATGTGCAGGGGCCGGACTACCCGACCAATGCCGAGATCATCACGCCCCGCGACGACATCCGCAAAATCTACGAGACCGGCAAGGGCTCCATCAAGCAGCGGGCGGTGTGGAGCGAAGAAGATGGTGACATCGTCATCACGGCGCTGCCCCATCAGGCCTCAGGCGCCAAGATCATGGAGCAGATTGCCGCCCAGATGGTGGCCAAAAAGCTGCCCATGGTCACCGATCTGCGGGATGAATCGGACCACGAGAACCCGACCCGTCTGGTGATCGTGCCGCGCTCCAACCGGGTGGATGTGGAGGGGCTGATGGCCCACCTGTTCGCCACCACGGATCTGGAGAAGAACTACCGGGTCAACCTCAACATCCTGGGTCTGGACAACCGGCCCCAGGTCAAAGACCTCAAGACCATCCTCACCGAGTGGCTGAGTTTTCGCCGTGAGACGGTGCGCCGCCGCCTGCAGTATCGCCTCGACAAGGTGCTGGCCCGCCTGCACATCCTCGAAGGCTTGCTGATCGCCTATCTCAACATCGATGAGGTGATCGAGATCATCCGCACCGAGGAGGAGCCGGGCCGGGTGATGATGGAGCGCTTCAACATCAGCGAAACCCAGGCCGAGGCGATCCTCGAGCTCAAACTGCGCCACCTGGCCAAGCTCGAAGAGTTCAAGCTGCGCGCCGAACAGAACGAACTGGCGGAAGAGCGCGACAAGCTGGAACTGATCCTGGGTTCCGAGCGCCGTCTCAGCACCCTGCTGAAGAAAGAGATCCTGGCGGATGCCGAGAAGTACGGCGACGATCGCCGTACCCCGCTGGTGGAGCGCGCCACCGCCGTGGCCCTGACCGAGAAGGAGCTCACCCCGAGCGAGCCAGTGACCGTGATCCTGTCCGACAAGGGCTGGGTGCGCGCCGCCAAGGGCCACGACGTGGATGTGGAGGGCCTCTCCTACAAGGCGGGGGATGGTTATCTCGCCCACGCCCATGGCCGCAGCAACCAGCAGGCGGTGTTCCTCTCTACCCTGGGACGTACCTACTCGCTGGAGGCCCATACTCTGCCGTCGGCCCGCAGTCAGGGCGAGCCGCTCACCGGCCGCTTCGCGCTGGGGGCCGGGGAAGAGGTGCGCCATCTGGTGATGGGGAACGAAGGCGAGCCGTATCTCATCTGTTCTGACGCCGGTTACGGCTTCGTCTGCAAGTACGATGACCTGATCGGTAAGAACAAGAACGGCAAGGCGCTGCTGACCGTGCCGGAAGGGGGCATCGTCATGGCGCCCCAGAGGATAGGCGCGCCGGACACCGATCTCTGCATGGCCATCTCCAACGAGGGGCGCATGCTGCTGTTCCCGCTCAATACCCTGCCGGTACTCGGCAAGGGCAAGGGCAACAAGCTCATCAGCATCCCGTCGGCTCGGGTGAAGGCGCGGGAGGAGTTTGTGGTGATGGCCGCCGTTATCCCGCAGGGCCAGTCGGTCACCCTGTTTGCCGGCAAGCGCAAGCTCACCCTCAAACCGTCTGACCTTGACTACTACCGTGGCGAGCGCGGCCGCCGTGGCGCCAAGCTGCCAAGAGGATTGCAGCGGGTCGATCGTATCGAGATTGAACCCGCCGCTGGTGTCGAACCGACAGCCGGGGAAAATCAGGAAGGGTGATTAATAGAGAAGGGCGCGAAAGCGCCCTTCTCTATCTAATAAAAGTATCGTCGGTAAATCAGTCTATTTTATGCATCTGCCCATCACTAAATATATATAGCGATACATGCCTTACTTCGCTATCAGAATGGATTATCACTTTTGCTCTTTCAATATTTTCTTTGGGCGAATTTTCACCAAAACATATTGACTTTAAATGATTTTTTTTCAATTTTTTTAGGCAGAGAACTTCTTTGTGTTTTGCCACTTCACCTAAGGATAAACTTCCGTAAGGCTCAATAGTTAAACTGCCATCGGAGAGTTCTACATATGAGTGATTATTCTTTAATAAACAATTTCTCAGTTCACTGGATGGTACTCTTGCTCTAATTTCATCAGCTTCATATAGTTTGATAATAAATCTGGACTCTTCCTCATTGCTCCAGCTTGGTTTCTTCCTAGTTAAAGCAGTTTTTATAACATAATCCCACAGATAGGGTAATGGCATCCCTTCTGGCGCAAAAGAATCATCATTATATTTTGACTCACAGTATTGCACTTTGTGTAGCATATAGTTTTTACTAAGTTCAGAAATATTGTATTCTACACAAACTCCGGCTTGTCCGTCCGCATACATTCCCCACATCATATCATTTGTTGGGTTTGGACAAAGAGATATAACCCCCATATTTTGAATTTCATTATTTATAATGCTTAGCGATATTTCCTTTGCCTCTTTTATTAATTCCTCTTCTGATTTAAGAGGAGTTCTTTTTTTGTACTCATTGATAATGAATTTGAATGCTGGGAGTTCACAAATAAGTTGTGAGTAATCGCGATGCGTTTTTTTCTCATTAGTATCATTTAATAAGCTTACATGTGCCATTCTTAATGAAGGTTCCGTCAGTATTTCATCAAAAAATGAGCTTAAATATTTATACATATAGCTATCCTGTGCAATATATTAATTATGGGTTTAATTGGGCCAAGATAAACATATTCTAAAAAGACAGTGCTTTGAAGCTCCTCTTCGATATGTTGTAAAGCCTGCCATTCTGGTAGGGCCGTAGGTTTGATTAGTGGAGCGTAATCAGGCAATTGCGAAAACCGGTTGCCCCTATCCTGCTGTAGCCCATCTTATCTTCCCGTTTTCCAAACACCAATGGGCAAATGGCACGGACGATTACGCTGCGCTAATCGACCCTACTCGTTCCCGCTCGATAAGCTTAAAGGGAGCAGCACAGTGCCAGGAAGATGCCCACCAGCCCCTCAGCCTGGAGCAGGCCAATCACGATCTGGCGCCCTTCTGCATCCGGATCGGTTTCGCCGAGCCGGTCCGGTCGTGGCGTTACTATCTCACCTGAACTACCTCACCTGAGGGGTGACGCAGAGGGCGGGAGGAGCCGCGCGATGCGGTGAATCAGTGAAAAAGGAGCCGGCAAGGCTCCTTTTTTGTGATGGGCAGGTTGCTGAGCGAAGGCGGGGGAGTAGCCCTAGTTGTCGAAATTCCACTGTATGGGCAGCTCAAGATCGAAAACAAGCTGATCCCCGTCGAGGGTGAAGGCCACGCTGGTCTGGTGCTGGTCGTATTCGTCGATAAGGCGGCAGCTCTCGGAAAAGTTGGATTCGTAGCCGAGGCGGGCAGTGCCGCCGGTGCGAGCCTCGTCGAGTTCCACCCCCAGCACCCGCAGGGGATCCTTCTGGCTGAGCTTGACCCGGCTATCGCCCACATCCACCAGCCGCTCCAGCAGGGGGAAGAAGTCCTGCTTGTTGGCCTCGATGGCCCGGGCGATGGCCTGCTCCAGTTCGGTGGCGCTGGCAAGGGCGGGATCCAGCGTGTAGCGGGTCTGGATGCTTTCCTGAGTCATATTGTGCTCCTTGGGGCAATGAACCTGCGTCGGCCATCAGCACGATAGGCGGTGAACAAGGTGTGCCTAGCCATTAAATAAGGTGGTGATTCATTCTGGTGGATAAAACCATCACAAAAAACCGATGAAGGCAGCATATTGCTTCTCATCAGGCGGGAATGCGGCCATTGCGCACCAGGGCCCGGCGGATATTTTTGCACATCTTGCCGAAGCGGTTGAGCTCGTCGAAGCTGGGCGGGATGCCGCGATCGATCTGATATTGCCAGTAGCAGAGGTCCGTATCCACCAGCTCCATCAGCTTCTTGGGGCAGCCGATGCAGGTGTTGTCCGGCCCGCATTTGAAGGTATCCGGTTGATAGAGCGGAAATTCCGCCTTCACGGCGTCGATGATCTGCTGCATGGCGGTCATGCGGTCCGGCTTTCTGCTCACGGCTCGTTCCCCGGCGGCTTGTATGGGGGAGTCATTATATCCCTGACAAAATGTGGGCCAATGACGCTTAGGAGGTAGTCCGCCTTGCGTGCACGCCACCGCGCCCCGGATCCTGCGCCTGCTTCCCCCTGGTGGCCTCTTCTGTCTGGCGCCGTTTCGGGTCATGATGAAAGCCCCGAACGAACCACTTTTTGACTGACCCCTCTGGAGGTGTGATGAGACCCTGTGCCCTGCTGTTGTTTTTTCCCCTGGTGTGCCAGGCCGAGGCCAGCCCGAGTGAACCCGTGCAGGAAGGTACCCTGGCCAATCAGCAGCTGATCCGGGATGCCATGGTGGGGGTCGCATCCTGGGTGGCCACCAAGGGGTGTGACGCGCCGGAGCGCTTCGTGCCCGTGGTGTTGCAACTTCCCGAGGGGGAGCCGGGCAGTCGCCACTGGCAGGAGCGCTGGACGGTGACGGGCTGTGGCAACGACTATCCCGTGGTGATCGATTTTCGGGAGACCGGGATGCAAAGCGCCATGTGGACCATTGCCCGATAGGGTCGGTGCCGCCATCTGCGAGCTGCAAAGATGACAACGCCCGGCAAGCCGGGCGTTGGAACAGCGTGAAGGGGAAAGCCCGTCATCAGAAGTCGTGGTAGAGGGGCCAGCCGAGCAGGGGGTGGCGGATCCCGGCGCGCATCTCCATGTTGTCGAGCTTCTCCGGCGAGGCGTCCTCTTTTTGCAACTGCTGGTACTGGCGCACAAAGCCGAGGGTATGCAGCAGGTTGGGCACAAAGCCCGGGCTCAGCTCCTGACGCAGGGTGGCGGCCATGTCGGCGGGCAGCGCGCCCAGCATCAGGGTGAGCTGAGCGGCGAGGTAGTCGGTGTCATACCAGCTCTCGTTGAGCTCAATCTCCCGCGCCAGTTTGCGCTTGAGATCCTGCTTCACCTTGAGGGGGGCGGCGCCACTGCCCTTGCCGCAGAGGATGCGGTAGAGCAGCGCCTCGGCCAGCTTGTCCTCCATGGTGGGGTGGTCGCTCTCGCAGGCGAAGAAGTGCTGGTCGATGAGCTCCATCAGGCGGCTCTTGTTGTGCTCGGTCAGCGCCTTCTCGTACTCCTGCCACCCTTGCCACTCCTCCACATCGGGGGGGCTGGAGATCTTGTCCAAGAGCCGCGCATCCACGTCACCGTAGAGGCTGTTGCCAGCCTGCTTGGGGCTGACGGTGATGAGCATGGACCAGCCCTTCTGGAACGGCTTGATGGGGCCTTCAGGTGCCTGCAACAGGGCCAGTGCCTTGGCCGGATCCCGTTGGGAGAGCTCCTGCAGACCGAGGCTCACCACGCCGATGACGTCGTGGGCGGCCTGCTCCAGCAGGTGCATCTTGTACTTGTTGTAGTACTTGTCGGCGAATTTGAGGCTCATCAGCACCGCCTTGCCCTTGATGGCGGCGAGCTGCTGCTGACTCAAGAGTTCGTTGTCGCGGCCAAAGCGCAGCACCTGGCTCAGAAAGGGGCCCTGGTTGGCATCGCGAATGACTAACTGCATGAATGGGCTCCTTAATCCAGAAAGCTGAACATGTCGTCGACGTCGCCGTACTCGTCTTCCTCGACCTTGTTCTTCTCTTTGGCCTGCATCACCAGCTCGGCGGCAAACTTGTTGATGATGCCGTCCCAGGTGGAGTGTTCGTTGCGCAGCAGCGACTTGATGGATTTTTCCACCTCGGGGGCCAGCTCGCGAATGAGCATCAAGAGGCTGCGCGGGTCGTCCAGCGCATAGTCGTGGCTGTCTTCGGCCTGCTGGCGCTCGCTGTAGCGCAGGGACTCTTCGAGATCTTCCTCTTCGGCGTGCAGCACGTCGCGATAGCCTTCGTCCTCTTCATAGCGATCGCCGCGATAGAACTCGATAAAGGGGATGGCGAGGTAGAAGAGACCGGCCGGATCCTCGGCCACGCACTCGAGGATCTCCCGCTGCTTGGCTTCGCTCTCCTGGGTGCGGATCAGGTAGTTGAGGAAGTCGAAGGTGTGCTGTTGCAGCTCGTCGGCGTTGTTCTTGATCGCCTCTTCCCAGTAGAGGGGCTGCTGGCAGACGATGTCGCGGATCCGCTCCGGGGTCATCAGCTCGGAGATGATGGAGGGGAAGGAGATGTCGTGCTGGCCGTTGATCTGGGTCAGGGTAACGATATCAATGTTTTCAATCACTTCTGCCAACTGGTCGTCAGACATGGTCTTGGCGATCAGCTCGAACTTCTCGCTGGCCTGCTTCGGCTCGATGACGGCCAGCTCTTTGATCTCGATGGCGGTAATTTCTATCAGACTGTTGCTCATGCCTTGCCCCAATTAGAAACGGACTTCGTCGTACATATCCTGATCGCCGTCGTCATCACCATAGCGGTCACTGCCGCCGTGGTAGTCGGCGTCGGCATCTTCCCCGTCTTCCTCTTCTTCATCGCGCAGCTCGTAATCGTCATCAGCGCGGTGGCTGCCGCGGGGCAGCGGGTTGTCCAGCAGGAACAGCACGGCGCAGGCTTCCATCAGCTGATCTTCGCTCTGGGCCCGCACCGCCTTGACCAGCGGCAGGATGGCATTGTTGAAGCCGACACTCACCTTGAACTCGTCCCAGGAGGGCTGCTCGCCGCTGGCGAGCCACTTGTTCCACTGCGACTTGGCCTTGGGCGGGAACTGCACCCGGCCATAGAGGGCAAGCGGCAGGTATTCGGGCATGAACTCCAGCATGCTCATGTCGGCCAGCAGCAGGGCCTTCATCTTGTCGGTGAACTGCTCGAGCCCCTTGGGGTCATCCTGATCCCGGTAGGATTCGATGTTCTCGCTGGCATCGCTTTGCAGGGCCTTGAGCCGTGCCTGGTCCCATTTTTTTTGCATAGTCGCTCTTCTTGCCTGGTGGCTCAGGGGTAGAACTGGTCCCACATCTCCTGCATGGCAGCAGCGGGATCGGTCACGATGACGTTGTTGAAATCCTTGATAAAGGCGGCCCGCTGTTTCGGATCGGACAGCACTTCATAGGCCTGCTTTACCTGGTGCAGCCGGGCGGCTGCCTGCTCTTTCTCTTCTTCGCTCGCCCCGTGCAGCTTGTCGGGGTGGTACTGGTTCGACAGCCGTCGATAGGCTTTTTTGATGTCGTTTTCACTGGCGTTGGACTTGACGCCCAACACCCGGAAGTAGTTGTTCATGACGGATCCTGCCTCACTGGCATGGTGGAATTCATCCTGTGTCGACCTGGTGGCGCAACGTCGGCAAACCAGGCTCGGCAAAAACCGGAGATTTTAACGGAAAGCCGGCGCCTCTGCCATGAAAGTGCGGTCTTTCTGTACGAAAAGAGCGGGCGGTGCGAGATGGCGGCGGGGCTACACTGGCAGAGGGGGGCGGCAGGCCCCGGCGTTGCCCGACCCCCTCTTGTCCGAACCATCCGGATTCTGCCGTCACAAGGAGTCATCGCCATGGTCAAGTCCGCGTTTTTCGTGCTCGCGCTGGCAGGCAGTGCCGCCTCTGCCAGCGACATATTGCCTGTCTCGCCGCTGATGGGGGATGTCACCAGGGCCCAGTTCATGGAGCGCGCCGCCCAGCGCTTTGCCCTGCAAGACAAAAACGGTGACGGCGTGCTGTCGGTTGCCGAGAAAGAGGCCAACCTGGCAAAGCTGGCTGGCGTGATGCAACAGGCTGGCAAGCCGGTCCCGGAGCGGATGAGCCAGCTCAAGCCGTCGCGGGAGACCACCAGGGCCCAGTTCATGGCGCGGCAGGAGGCGCTCTTCTCTCGCCTGGACAAGAACGGTGACGGGGTGATCGGGGAGTCTGAGCGTCTCGACATCAAGGCCAATCTGGAGAAGCGGGCGATGGAGGCCGCCCAATAGGGCGGGTTGTCAGCCCTCTGATGAAAAAGAGCCCGGTAGCGATACCGGGCTCTTTGCATCTCTGGCATGAAGGGGGCTACCAGCTTGCCCAGAGCAGCCGCAACCTGAGCCCCCAGGCGCTGCTCCAGCCGGTGGTGCTGCTCACCAGAGCCCCATCCTTGATGACGAGGAAGGTTGGCGTCACCCCCACCTGCCAGCGGGCGGCCAGATCCCCGGACTCGTCGTTGTGGGTGGGGAAGGTCAGCCCCTTCTTCGCCATCCCGGCGCGCAACGGCTCATCGCTGCCGGAGCGCAGGGCCACCGTCAGCACATTTTCACCCTCCTGCCAGAGCTGCTCCACCGTGGGAGTGGTGAAGCGGCACACCCCGCACCAGCTGGCCCAGTAGTAGACCAGCAGGGGCTTGCCGCGGCTCTGCTCGGCCAGCGTGGTGGTGGTGCCGTCCTGCAAGGTGAAGGGGGCCTCCATGGCACCCGCCGGCAGGGTGGGGCTGCGCCACAGATCCACCAGGGTGGTGATGACGAGCGCCATCAGCAGAAGCCAGAGCGCCTCCTTGCCCCAGCGGCGCCAGCGGGGGGCCTTTATGCCTGCATCCTCGGCCATGGCTTAGCTCCGCTTGGCCAGCTCGGCTTTGACCAGCTGCTCCAGCTCGTCATAGGGAATGGCACCCGGCACCAGCTGGTTGCCGATAAGGGTCGCCGGGGTGCCTTGCACGCCCAGCAGGGTGCCGATGCGCAGGCTGTTGCGCAGCTCTTCGGTGGCCTTGCCTGCGGGCTTGAGGGTCAGGTTGTCGGTGGCGGCCAGCGCCTTGTTGATGTCCGTCTCGGTCAGCATCCCCTGCTTGCTCATGAGCTTGTCGTGCAGGGAGAGGAAGCGGGCAGGATCCTGTTGCCACAGGGTCAGGCTGTACTGGGCTGCCTTGGCGGAGGTCTGTCCCTTGAACGGCAGCAGCTTGATCACCAGCCCCAGATCGTCCGGATAGGCCGCGAGCAGCTTGGCGACCGCCGGGTCGAACTGCTTGCAGTAGGGGCAGTTGTAGTCGGTGAACAGCACCAGGGTCAGCTTGGGATGCTTGGCGCCGAGGCGCGGGCTGGTGGGGCTGTTGAACAGCACGTCCTGGTTGCCCTTGATGAAGTCACCCATCTGGGCTTGCTGGGTCGCGGCGTTCTGTTTCTCCCAGGATTCGGCTGCCTCGTCGAGGATCCCGGGGTTGGCGATCAGGGTCTCGCGAATGAGCTCCTTGATGCGGGCCTCCTGCTCCGGGGTGAAGGGGGCGGCGTGCAGCGTGGGGGTGCCCAGGGTGGCGGCGACCAGGGCGGTGCAGAGGGTCAGGGTTCGCAGTCTCATGGCATTCTCCTTAGAAATGGGTGGCATCGGCCTGAACGAGGCCGGCCTTGTGCAAGCTGTCGAGCAAGTCGGCCTTGTCCAGCAGGGGAGAGAGGATCTCCCCTTCCGGCAGGCCGGGCCCGTAGATCTGGTTGAAGGGAACGGCGGCGGCGCCACGCTGGCGCAGGAAGGCGGAGATGGCATCGCTCGGCCGGCTCCAGTCGCCGCGAAGGGCCACCACGTCCGGGGCCGACAGGGCGCGCTGCACCTCGTCACGCAGCAGCACATTGTATTTGTTGGCCTTGCAGGTGACGCACCAGTCGGCGGTGACATCCACGAAGACCCGCTTGTTCTGGGCCAGGGCGTCGGCGATGGCCTGCTCGGAGAGCGGCTGCCAGGCGATGCGATCGACGCTGCCACTCCCTTTCACCGTGAGGGCGCCCCCCAGCAGCAGGGCGCCGCCGATGAGTGCCGAGAGAGAGAGGGCCAGGGTGAAACCGCGCAGGCCATAGCGCCAGAGGATGCCCATCAGCAGCGCCAGCACCATGGCGGCCATCAGCCAGCCGGTGGCCGTGCTGCCCAGATGGTTGCCAAGCAGGCTCGCCAGCCAGAGGCTGGAGCCCAGCATCATCAGCCCGAGCAGGATGCGCAGTCGCCCCATCCAGCGGCCCGGTTTGGGCAGCCAGAGGGCGAGGCGCGGCAGGGCCGCCACCAGCAGCCAGGGCAGGCTCATGCCAAGGCCGAGGGCCGTGAAGATGAGCCAGAGCTGGCCGAGGGGCGCCGCCAGGGCAAAGGCCACCGCGGTGCCGAGGAAGGGGGCCGAGCAGGGGGTCGCGAGCAGGGTGGCGAAGCTCCCTTGCAGGAAGTGGCCGCCGAGCCCCTCGCCGCCGCGGGTGGCGAGGCGAGTGCTGAGATTGCTGGGCAACCTTATCTCGAACAAGCCCAGCAGGTTGGCGCAAAACAGCAGGGTGACCAGCACCATGAAGCCGATGAAACCGGCGCTCTGGAACTGGATCCCCCAGCCGACGGCACCCTGAGTCGCGCGCAGCAGGCTGCTCATGGCCGCCAGCACCCAGAAGGAGGTGATTATCCCGGCGCTGGCGGCGAGGAACTGCTTGCGCACGCCTCCTTGTTCGCTCTCTTGCTGCTGCAACACGGTGCCGAGTTTCAGAGCCAGCACCGGCAGCACGCAGGGCATCAGGTTGAGGATGAGACCGCCGAGCAGCGCCGCCCCCAGCAGCCAGAGAAGTGGCTGCCCCGGGACCGGCAGGGCGAGGGGCCCGGCGATGGTGGCGCGGGTCTGCCAGGCCTGTTCGCCGCTGGTGAGCAGCAGGCCGAGGGATTGGCCACGCAAGTCAGGGGCATCCCCCTGCCAGCCGTCGCTGACCGGCACCCGGGCAATCAGGGTGGTGCCGCTTACCTCGAGCGCGGGCTTGCCGAACTCGGCCCCCTCCAGCGCATCGATGAAGAGCGCAGGTTCCTGCCAGCCTTCTGCCCGCTCGGCCCGCAGTTGCAGCTGGTTATGCTGGTAGCCGAGCTCGACCCGGGTGTCGGCGGGCAGCGTCTGTGGCAGGGTGCTCATGGCCCGGGCCCAGGCGAAGTCAAAGCCGGCCGGCGCTTGCTCATCCGCCGCCAGGGTGAAGGGGTAGTCGGTCAGGATGCAGACATTGCTGCAGGTGGAGAGGCGCAAGGTGCCCTTGAGCGGCTGTCCGGCCGGGTAGCCCAGGTTCAGGGGGAAGCGTACCTGCTCCTGATAGCCCTGGGTGCTGAGCCCGGCCACCTCGAAGGGACGCGGAGTGGGCCAGTGCCACTGGAAGTCGCCGACCGGCTCATCCCACAGGATCTGGGGCGCTATGCCCCCTTCACCCGGGCTGTGCCAGTAGGTCTTCCAGCCTGACTCCAGCTGGACATCGAGCAGGATGCGGGTCTGATCCGGGACGCTGCGGTCGGCTTGCAGCCTGACCTTGGCGTGACTGTTCTGGGGGCGGGTGAGCCACCCCGTATCGCTGGCCAATCCGCTGGATTGCCACAGCAGGCTGCCCAGTAGCAGGGCCGCCTTGAAGAGATTCGACATGTGTTGGGTCTCGCAAAAAAATGAGTGACAGCAGGCTGAAAAAGCGCGGCTGAACTCATTCCCGCCAGACGCAGAGGGTGAGGTGCAGTCGCCGCTCCGGCGGCGAGACATTGATGGGGGGAGGCAGTGCCGGCGCGCGCCGTGACAGGGGCACCAGCAGGGCAATCACGAAGGCGATGGCGAAGAAGAGTTGCTCCACGCACAGCAGACTGGCGGCGCTCAGCCACTTGCCGTTGAGCTGGCAGCTGTTGGGCTGCACACTGGCGGGCGTGCCCTTGTCGGCCTGGTCGTCGGCTGAGGCAAACTGGGGCAGGGTCTGGCAACTCACGGCGTGATCGAGCAGGGCGAGGCGGGCCAGCGGCTGGGCCGCGCAATTGAGCACCAGCAGGCAGACCAGCAGCAGGAGTCGTGTCGCCGCGCGTTGTTGCAAAATCATGCTCGCCCCGTTCATCAAGATGGCCACATCCTAGCGGGCAATGGCGGGTGGGGCAAGCCGGGGTGACCGGTGACGTCCGGGGCTGGTCGGTTCTGTCTGGCGAACGCTTGTTCGCTAAAAGGGGGACCAGTATACTGCGCCGAGTCAAATTCCGAGGTGTTCGATGCTCAAACTTGCCCGTGTGCTGCTGCTGGCACTGCTGCTCGTCTTCTGGTTCCTGTTCGGCCTGTTGCTTTGTCTGGTGCGCCCGCGCCACCCGAACAACGTCTATGTCTTCGCCCGCATGTATCATGCGGTCTGCCCGCTGATCGGCCTCAAGGTCCGGGTGACGGTGGCCGACGAGGTCAAATCGGTGGGACCTGCGGTCTACGTCTGCAATCACCAGAGCAACTACGACATCTTCACCGTGACCGGCGCCGTGCAGCCCGGCGTGGTGGCGGTGGGCAAGAAGAGCCTGTTGTGGCTCCCCTTCTTCGGTCTCATCTTCTGGCTTTCCGGCAACGTGCTGATCGACCGCTCCAACCGCTCCCGCGCCATCGGCACCATCGGCCAGGTGGTGGATCGCATCAAGCATCGCGGCACCTCCATCTGGATGTTCCCGGAGGGGACCCGCTCCCAGGGGCGTGGTCTGCTGCCGTTCAAGGCGGGGGCCTTCCACACTGCCGTCCAGGCCGAGGTGCCCGTGGTGCCCATCGTCTGCTCCAGCTACTTCGGTCAGGTCGATCTCAACCGCTGGGACAACGGCGAGGTGCTGCTGGAGGTGATGGCCCCGGTGTGCAGCAAGGAGCACGGCGCCGCTGGCATTCGCGAGCTCTCCGACACCTGCCGGGAGAAGATGGAAGCCAAGCTGGCGGAGCTGGATGGCAAGCTCGGCCATCGACCGGCGGCCTGAGCCCGGTTGCAGAGAAGAGAGGGAGCCGCTGGCTCCCTTTTTTATTGGTGAAAATCACCATCTTGTTGGTTTTTTTCACCACGTTGTATCCGGTGAACATCCATCGTTAACTTTCATCTAATTGTAAATAAAGGCAAAAACATTCTGGCACGGCTCTTGTAATGTCATGGGAAGAGAGTGACACCCCATCAACAAGGAGCCAGACCATGAGCGTATTCAGCCGCCTGACCGACGTGATCAATGCCAACCTGCACAGCCTGCTCGACAAGAGCGAAGAGCCGGAGAAGATGCTGCGCCTGATGATCGAGGAGATGGAGCAGGTCCAGGTCGAGATGAGAACCCAGGCCGCCCGCGTCATCGCCGAACAGAAACAGCTGGAGCGCCATCAGCAGGCGCTGCGCAACCAGATCCAGGAGTGGGCAGCCAAGGCCGAACTCGCCATCCAGAAGGGCCGCGAAGATCTGGCCCGTGCCGCCCTCACCGAGAAGCTGGCGGAGATGAAGCAGTGCGAGCGGCTGGAAGAGGACAAGGCGCGGGTGGCCGAAGTGCTGGCCCAGCTCACCGCCGACAGCGAGCGACTGGCGGCCAAGCTGACCGAGGCGCGGGAGAAGCAGAAGATGCTGACCCTGCGCGAGCAGACCGCCCACAGCCGCATCCGCGCCCGTGCCCAGGTGGACAACCAGCGCATGCACGAGCTGGTGGCCCGCTTCGACGGCTTCCAGAACCGGGTCGATCAGCTGGAGGCCCAGCTGGAGGCGGCGACCCTGGGGCAGAATCCGTCCCTCGAGGCCCAGTTCCGCGAACTGGAGCTGAACGACGAGATTGAGCGGGAACTGGCCCGGCTCAAGGGTCAGAAGGTGGAGGCATAACCATGACACCCTGGCCCAAGGATCTCGCCCATCGCAAGCTGACCGGGGTCTGCGCCGGTCTTGCCAGAGGGCTGGGGGTGTCCAGAGTGACGGTGCGGGTGGTGGCCCTGCTCGCCCTGATCCTGATGCCGCCGCTGGCCCTGGCGCTCTATCTGGTGGGGGTGCTCGTCATGCCTCCCCGCCGTGAACTTCAACGCTGGCTGGGGTGATCTCCGGATCGCCCCGTCGGCAAGTGCAAGCCCGTGAGGAGCACAACATGCTGGAATTTATCGTCTTGATCCTGGTGCTGATCGGCATGGCGCTGACCGGATTCACCGTGCTGGCCATGCTGCTGGTGAGCGGGGTCTTCGTGCTGTTTGGCGCCCTGGCCGGCATGTTTGCCCTCATCATCAAGCTGGCGCCCTGGTTGCTGGTGGTGCTGGTGGTGTGCTGGCTCCTCAGCAACAGGCGCAAGCAGTCGAACACCTACCGTTAAGCCCCCCTGATTTCGCATCCTTCCTTGGCCACTGCTTGCAGTGGCCCTTTTTATGGGGGCGACACAGGGTCGGTGTGCGGGGTGGCAAGCCAGGAAAGGCTCCAGCCGTGCCACAGCGCCGGCTCGTGTACCAGGCGCTCCTTGAACGCCTTGCTCTGCTGCTTGAGGCGGTACTCGAGGCGCAGCGCCTCGGGTTTGCCGGGGACCTCCTGCTGCCATACCAGGGAGAGGGGTCCCTTGCCGCGCAGGGCTCTGGCCCCCTTGCCGCTCTGGTGCTGACGCAGTCGCCGCTCGGGATCCGTGCTGATCCCCGCATAGAGTGCCCCGGTGCCGGTGCGCACCAGATAGACAAACCAGCGGCAGGGAGTGGGGGTGGCGAGGGTCACGAGGTGCGCCACCTGGCCCGCTGGCGCCCAAGCCGGTGCAGGGGCAGCAGGCTCACCAGCAGGCCGGCCCAGACGAAGGCAAAGCCCACGGATTTCACCGGATCCGGGATCTCGCCAAACCAGAAGAGGGCGAGCAGGAAGGCGAGGCTCGGCTCTATGTATTGCAACAGCCCCACCGTGCTCATGGGCGTGCGCGCCACCGCATAGCAGAACAGCCCCACCGGCAGCAGGGTGGCGGGGGCACTGCCCATCAGCAGCAGGCGCTCGGTCCAGTCACCGGCCATAAACTGGCTGGTGCCCTGCAAGGTCAGCCAGCCGATGATGAGAAGGGCGACGGGCAACTGCACCAGGGACTCCAGATAGAGGCTGGTTCCGGCGTCCAGTCTCACCTTCTTCTTGATGAGGCCGTAGAGGGCGAAGTTGGCCCCCATCACGAGGGAGAACCAGGGCAGCTGGCCGTAGGAGAAGAGCATGTAGGCGAGCCCCGCCAGGGCGAGCGCTACCGCCAGGTGTTTTTGCGGGGTGAGCTTCTCTTTGAGGAAGAGCACCGCAAAAGCGATGTTGAACAGCGGGGTCATGAAGAAGGCGAGGCTGGTGGCCAGCACCTGGCCCGTGGTCAGGCACCAGGTGAACATGCACCAGCTGATGGACATCACGGGGCCCGCCAGCAGCACGAGGCCGAGCTGCCGGGGATCGCCGCGCAGGGCCCCCCAGGGCACCCGCTGGCCGAGGAGCAGAAGCAGGCCTCCCAGCAGCACCACGGACCAGAGCACCCGGTGGGAGAGCAGTTCCCACATGTTGATCTCGGGCATGAACTGGTAATAGAGGGGCAGCATGCCCCACAGCACGAATGAGAGGGCCGCGCTGCCGGTGCCCATCCAGTTCTTCATCTCTCTCCGTTTATTAAACTAAACAATGGCGGCTGCATGATAAGTATCCGCCGCCCCTTTCACAAGCGGGAGCGGGGAGAAAACTCTGGTACTATCGGGCCCATGAACCGACTCGATCCCCTGTTTGAACAGATCCGGGCCTGCCGCCTGTGCGAGGCCCACCTGCCGCTCGGCCCAAGGCCGGTGATCCGCGGCAATGAGCGCGCCCGTCTGCTCATCATCGGCCAGGCCCCCGGCACCCGGGTACACGCCAGCGGCATCCCCTGGGACGATCCCTCCGGCGATCGCCTGCGCTTGTGGCTCGGGGTGGACAAGGCCACCTTTTACGATGAATCCCGCATCGCCATCATGCCCATGGGGCTCTGTTACCCCGGCAGGGGCAAGTCGGGGGATCTGCCGCCGCGCCCGGAATGTGCCCCCACCTGGCACGACAAGGTACTGATGCTGCTGCCCAACATCGAGCTGACCCTGCTCATCGGCCAGTATGCGCAGGCTTACTACCTGAGGGCGGCGGCGAAAGGATCGCTCACCGAGACGGTGCGGCACTGGGCGGACTATGGCCCGGCCTGGTTGCCGCTGCCGCACCCGTCCCCGCGCAACACCCTCTGGCTCAGGAAGAACCCCTGGTTCGAGCAGGCGGTGATCCCCCATCTGCAGCAGAGGGTCGCCCCCCTGCTTGACCCGGCAGGCTAGAGCGCCGGCTCGGCCTGGGGTTTGGGCTTGCTGCGGGCCATGGCGACCAGCGGCAGTATGATGCACAGGCACCCCAGCAGCAGCGGCAGCCCCGGCTGTTCGTCAAACAGCCAGACCCCGATGGCGACCGCCATCAGTAGCCCGGTGTACTCCGCCGAGGCGATCTTGCTTGCCTCCGCCTTGCGATAGGCCATCACGCACAATCCTGCATAGACCATGATGAGCGCTGAGGAGCCGAAGGCGGGCCACCACATCTGCCATTGCCACTCGCCCCCTTCCCACCAGGCCAGCGCCAGGATGAAGGGCATGCTCAGCACATTGGTGAAAAACAGGGTCTGGGCGATGGGCTGCTGGAGCGGGATGCGCTTGATCAGCAGGTTGTTGACCGCCAGGGAGAGCGCCACCCCGAGCGCCGCCAGGGCGGCCCAGTTTACCTCGGTCGGGCGCAGCACGATGAGCACCCCGACGAAGCCGAGCAGCGCCGTCAGCACCTTCTGGCGCGAGAGTGCCTCCCCCGCCAGCCAGACCGCGAGCGGCACCATCAGCAGCGGGGCGGCATAGAAGAGGGCGTTGGCGGTGGCGAGCGGCAGCCGGGTGAGGGCGACCACCATCAGGCAGACGCCGACGGCCCAGATGTGGGCCCGCAGCAGGTGCCACTTGAGGGCTACCGGCGGGTTGCGCCGCCAGGACCAGAGCAGCCAGGGGGTGAGCAACAGGGCCGCGGAGAGCTGGCGGAAAAAGACAAACTGGAAAATGGGCTGGTCCGGCTCCAGCACCTTGACCAGGGCATCGGAGAAGACCGCCACCATGTTGCCGAGCACCAGATAGAGGATGCCTATCCCGACTGCATTCATACCACCTCCAGATTCAGATGAGGGGAGGGTAGCCCGCGGCCTGTTATCCAGTAAAATGATAAAAAATCATCACGCATGAGAAATTTGGATAATGAAGCTGCCCCCCCTGCGCGCCGTTCAATATTTCGAGGTGGTTGCCCGCCTGCTGAGTTTTTCCCGCGCCGCCCTGGAGCTCAATGTCAGCCAGAGTGCGGTCAGTCACCAGATCCGTCTGCTGGAGGATTTTCTGGGGGAGCGGCTGCTGCTGCGTCAGGGGCGGCTGCTCTCCCTGACGCCCCAGGGGGAGATCTATTTCGAGGGGATCGCCGCCGGGCTGGTCCAGATTGCCCAGAGCAGCGAGCAGTTGCGCGGCGGCGGCGAGATGCGGGTGCGGCTCGCGGTCTACAGCTCCTTTGCTGTGAAGTGGCTGATCCCGCGCCTGGCCGGGCTGCGCCAGCTCTATCCCGAGCTGGATCTCAGCCTGGAGATGGTGGCGGAAGATCCCGAGCTTTCCGACAGGGTGGCGGACGGTTTCATCACTGTCTCCCCCGAAGGGCCGGGCTACATGCACGATCTGCTCTATCGGGAGCGGCTGATGCCGGTGTGCAGTCGCCGGATGTGGCAGCAGGTGGAAGGGGAGTGGCCCGCCACCCTGTGGCAGTTGCCGCTGCTCTCCATCCAGGCTATCTACCGCGAGAAGGGGGAAGATTGGCGGCGCTGGGCCGAAATGGGGGGGCTGACCATTCCCCCCGAGGCGAGGGTGCACCATTTCAGCCATATCCTGCTCGCGCTGGAGGCGGCGAACTGGGACCAGGGAATGGCGCTCATCAACGACTATATGTTGCAGCCGGAGGATCCGCGTCTGGTGCGGCTGCCCCTGCACGCCCTCGAGACCGGCGACAACTTCTATTTCGTCTTCAAGCGCTCGCGCGCCCATGAACCCGCCATCAGCCGGTTGCGTCAGTGGCTGTGGCAGGAGTCG
>NZ_CAWMFQ010000002.1:0-9661 GCF_963866995.1 Aeromonas sp. ZOR0002
AGCCGGTTCGGCAGCCGGGTCAGGCTGTCATGGAGCGCCAGCTTGAGCAGCTCGTCGTGGGCCTGATGCAGGGAGGTGGAGAGCCTGGCGGCGTGGGCATCCAGCATGGATAGCACGAAGGCGATGGCGAACACCGCCAGGGTCACTATGATGACCACGGTTGCCAGCCATTGGGTATTGAGACCGGTGTAGAGGGCCCCGCACAGGCTATCTGCGGGGAACTGGGCCGCCGCCATGCCGGTGTAGTGCATGCCGATGATGGCGGCCCCCATCACCAGGGAGGCGAGGGCCTTGCTGAAGAAGGCGCGGGGCGAGCTGTTGCGCAGGCGAAACGCTATCCAGAGTGCGGCACCCGAGGCGAATACCGCGATGAGGATGGAGAGGATGAAAAGCCCAGGCAGGTAGTGGATGCCGGGCGCTATCTTCATGGCCGCCATGCCGATGTAGTGCATGGTGGCGATGCCGGCCCCCATCAGTACGGCCCCGAACAGGATCTGGTGCCAGGGGAGCTGGGGACGACTCACCAGCCAGAGCGCAAAGGCCGAGGAGCCGATGGCCGCCACCAGGGAGAGACCGGTGAGGGTCAGATCGTATCCCAGCGCGATGGGCAGGTTGAAGGCGAGCATGCCGATAAAATGCATGGACCAGATGCCGAGCCCCATGGCGAAGGCTCCCCCCGCTAGCCAGAGCACGGCGGCCCGTCCCCGGCTCTGGCTCACCCGGCTGGTCATGGTCAGCGCCGTGTAGGAGGCGAGCACCGCCACCAGGATGGAGAAGAACACCAGATCCTGGCTGTAATAACTGTCGAGCATGGGGTGGGTTGGGGTCACGTTCATTTACTCTGGGGTACATCAGGGCCTGAGCCTGGGCCGGGTCAGGGGAAATCGGGTGGCAGATTGTACACCAGGCGTCCCTGTCGTGAGCCAGAGATACGTACCAAAATGGCCCCCGGATCAGAGCAAAAACTCTGTCTTTTCTGGCATTGGCCGCCATCCTGTGACCGATAAACCGGCAGATCCCCATTTTATCCCGTCTGAACAACAAGATAGGGGGCATGGGGCGCTTGCCACGGCGCGCCGGGCCCGTGGCGAAGGCGTGTGGTATGCGCACAAGGCGCCTGTGCGATAAAGGCGCGCAGCCCCTGTTGCCCTTTCACGTATAGCCGCAGGCCATGCGCTCAAGGAGTCAGCACAAGCCTGCATCCTCCGGGTCTTGGTTGACCCGGTACATCTGTTATCATCTTCCCCCTGTTTTCTTATCTCGTTGACTCTGCTGGAGAAACCATGTCTCGAACCCTCTATTTGCTGCGCCATGGCCAGACCCGTTACAACGCCGAATTGCGGTTGCAGGGGCGGTGCAACTCCGAGCTGACCCACAGGGGCGAAGCCCAGGCCCTCGCCATGGGGGCCCGCCTGGCCGACCTCCTGACCGAGCCCACCGACTGGACGATCTACGCCAGCCCCCTCGGCCGGGCACGGCAGACGGCGGAGCGGGTGTGTCAGCAGCTTGGCTTGGACCAGGAGCGCATCATCTGGGACGAGCGGCTGGTGGAGCTGGGGATGGGGGAGTGGGAGGGTCGCCGGGTACCCGAACTGCTGGCGGCCCACCCCGAGCTGGATCTGGAGGAGCCGGACTGGTATCTGCGGGCCCCCCATGGCGAGAGTTTTGAAGGCATTCAGCGCCGGGCCCGGCAATGGCTTGAGGACGAGCACATTGCCGAGCAGGCCATCGTGGTTTCTCACGGTCTCTTTGGCGCCATGCTGCGCGGCGCCTATGTGGATCTGGACTACACCACCACCTGGCTGCAGGAGCTGCCGCAGGATGCCTTCTTCAAACTAAGCGGTGGCCGAATCGAGCGGATTGCCTGCTGACCACACGAAGGCGGCCCGCCGTGGGTGGGCCTTGTTGTGATGGGTCGCTCAGCCAACTGCCAATTTGGCCGCTTCTTTCCACATAAAAGGCGGCATCGGAGTAGTGAGACGCCATTTAATGTTCATCGGTTGGCTACCGCTGTGGGAGATGTACTCCACCTCACCGAAGTTCACAAAGCCAAGGGTGCGGCCAAATTCATCTTTGCTCTGCTCACGAACGAACAGAAACACGCGCTTACCCTCTGCTCTGTGGTTTATGTAACTCAGCCCCTTACCTCGCTCTGGGCGAGCGCTGTTTTGGCTCTGCCAATGGAACAGCGACTCGTTGATGGCGTAGTCGTGATAACGGGTGGTGGGGGAGAAGTGCTGCTCCGTTTTGTTCAAGGTCACGAACAGCAACTCGATATTGTGCTCTGCGATGACATACACCCCTTCGCGAGCCGTGGGTTGCTGCGCGAAGGTGGTCGCGCCAAAGCCAACCAGCACTTGCTCTCTGGCATAGCGAGCATGCAGTTGTAGTGGATTGCCGGGAAGATCTGGCATGGCTCTTTGTTCGTGCTGCACCCGGTTGATCAGCATGGGCAACAGATCTGCCAGCTCGGCCCTTAACTCTGGTTGATTGAGTTGTTTCAGGCTGTGCGCCAAGGAGCTAAAGCCTGCGTTGGGGCCGCTTTGTTGCCAGAAGTCGTAATGGCACATCAAGGCCATCCGCTCATCGTGCTCAGCCGTTAAGGTAAAGGCGCTTTCCACCAAGGTTTGTAAGAAGTTCAAGTAATGGAGCGCATCGCAGCCCAATAGCCGGGTTTTGATGGCCCGGGTGTAGAGGGTCGACAGCTTCTCATCGCTCATTTCAGAAATGGTATGGTTGTGGGCCTGTTTGACCAAGGCGCTCCAATTGCCGCGCTTGTAGATCTCCTCAAGGCTGATATGAGGGTAGAACTTCAAAAAATTCGTCAGTGTCAGTGGTAAATCGCAATCCTGTGAGAAACGGCGGATCAGGCCCATGAGGCGCGATGTATTGAGAGTCGCCTTTTTGATATTGCTCAGAATTAACTCTTGGGTCTGTTTTGAGAGCTCGATACGGCAGCCCAAGGGGGCGTGAGGGAAGCCCTGTTTGATCTCGTGGCTGATCGCCTTATTGGTTTTACCCACCAGTGCCCGGAATTTCTGGGCAAAGTCATACTCCGCACGGGCATTCCCAACAAAGTCCAATACGGTGCAGCACTCTTTATCGCTCGCCAGCCGCAGGCCACGTCCCAATTGCTGCAAGAAGATGGTGAGGCTTTCCGTTGGTCGTAAAAACAGCAAGGTATCGACTTCCGGGATATCAACCCCTTCGTTGAAGATGTCCACCACGCAGAGAATATTGATAACGCCGGTACGCAAATCTTGTTGCTTACTATGTCGCTCGTCTCGGTTATCGCTAGTGAGGATGTCAGCCTTGATGCCCTTCAATAAAAATGCCTTGCACATAAAGTCGGCATGTTCACGGCTCACACAAAATGCCAGTGCTTTGATCTTGGTAATATCGGTGACGATCTCATTGAGGTTCTGGACTATCTTCTGTACCCGCTGCTGATTGTGGGTATAGATATTGGTGAGCTCAGTGATGTCATAACGGCCATTTTTCCAAGTCACTTGGCGCAAGTCAGTATCATCATCGATACCAAAATATTGGAATGGACAGAGATGGCGACGATTGATTGCCTCGGGCAAGCGGATTTCTGCTGCGATGACACCACAAAAGTCGGCAAGAATATCACCGCCATCATGGCGCTCTGGCGTTGCGGTTAATCCCAACAGAATCTGAGGTTCAAAGGCGGCGAGCAGACCGCGATAACTGGCCGCCGCAATATGGTGAACCTCATCAATGACGATGTAATCGAAATAGTCTTGGCTAAGACGTAAATTAGCCAGCTGGTTATTCAAAGATTGTACCGAGGCAAACAGCTGACGGTAGTGGGTTGGCACGGCGCCGCCGACCAAGAGTTCGCCAAAATTGGATTGCTTGAGCACTCCGCGGTACGAGGCTAATGCTTGGCGCAAGATCTCCTCTTTGTGGGCGACAAACAGAAACTTGGCATCGGGTTTGGTTTTCAAAAAACGCGCAAAATCAAAGGCGGAGATCAGAGTTTTCCCTGTACCGGTAGCCGCTACCACCAAGTTACGAAAGCGCTGGTGTAAAGCGCGCTCCATCGCCAATTGTTCAAGGATCTCCAGCTGATGGGGAAACGGCGTGATATCAAAGAAATAGGCAGGGTTATTTCTGTCCCCATCCCCACGGGCCTCTTGCAGTGCATGCTGCAATTTTGTACGGCTTTCGAGCTTGCCATCAAACAGCTCAAAATCATCGGATTCCCAATAGGTTTCAAAGGTACTCAGGGATTTCTCGATAATATGAGGGATCTCTTGCGAGGTGATTTTTAGGTTCCACTCCAAGCCGCTGGTGAGGGCAGAGTGAGAGAGATTGGAGGAACCTATATAGCCGGTATGAAAGCCGGTATTTCGGCAAAAGAGATAGCTCTTGGCATGCAACCGCTCGCGCTGGGTGTTATAGCTGAGTTTGACTTCGGTATTTGGGAGGCTGGCTAAAAATTCAACTGCCTTGGCGTCGGTCGCCCCCATATAAGAGGTAGTAATTACTTTTAATTGGCGGCCGCTGCGAGTGAACTCTTCCAGCTCATGACGGAAAATACGGATACCTGCCCACTTGATAAATGAAACCAGCCAGCAGATGCTATCTGCCGATAATATCTCCCGTTTAATCTCTGACTCCATCGACAAACCCGCATTGCTGCCGCAGAACAGCTCACTTTGCGTTAGACCGGTCAGAGGAAAAATATCTTCGGCATATTGCTTTAAATTGGCAGAGATGGGGTTATCCAACTGGTAGAGCGCGGTCAGAATTTTTCCCTGACTGTCGATAAGGTTCTCGCCAATAAAGTCTGGGTCTTGTATGCGATCTTTTAGCCAAAGCAATAACTGGTTAGCCAGCTCAATCTGCCGTTGTAATGGGTCATCGCCAGTGACCGAGCCTACAGCATATTCCAACACACGAGTTAGGAATCGTGATAACCAGACTGCGGCCTCCGCAGACTCCAGTTGTCGTTCCCCGATGTAGAAATGCGATCGATCTAGTCTTGATGCCAACAGTTGTGTGATGAGTTGTTCATAAATACCACATTGCTGCATGGTGACTGACCTTGAATTTTGTGCATAAGGGGAGTAGGCAGGGTATCATTTTTTTTAGCTAAATCAGTAAGCTGTTATCTAATTTTGTCCATTTGAAGATCTATCTAGCCATGGGTGGCGAAGATAGAGAAGGCGAACCACAGGGAGGTGGTGATGGATCCAATTTCTTATCTTTTTTCGGCTTATCTCAATCTGGTGCAGCAACAAGTGACGGATATCTATGGCACCGAGCTAAAAACGCTGGTAGTGCCCTATGAGGGAGAGCAGGTTCCCTTCTCTTTCCAGCTCTGGCAGATAAAACAGCAAAGTGTCTGCCGTCCCTACGAGCAAGATGTGCGGCGCTTCAGTCAGTGCACGGTCAAGGCGCAGGCACTGTTTGGCAAACTGTGCGATGACCTGACACGGCAAGACGACAGCAGTTGGCAGCTTCCCAAGTACCGCACCATGTACTGCTCGGCGGCTGTCGGTTATCGCCCCATGATTGCGGAGATCGCCGATGCCCAGCAGAGCCCGGGGAAGCTCGCGGAGCGGGCCTGCAATCAGGCCATTTTGGCGGCCATGGAGAGCGACGACGAAGCCCTGCTGGCCCAGCGAGACAAGGCGTGTGCCGCCGTGCGTTAAGGTATTTCCCTAGTCAAAATAAGTGGTTAGCCCCCCTGTGCACCATGCCACAGTTTCTATTGAGGCGGGTGGGTATGATGGTGCGGCAATCACCATGACAGGGAGAGACCATGATCAGCCATATCGACCATCTGGTATTGACGGTCAGCGACATTGAGCGGGCGGTGGCATTTTACAGCGGCGCCTTCAAGATGGAGCCCATCACCTTCGGGGCAGGCCGCCGGGCCCTGCGCTTTGGCAACCAGAAGATCAATTTGCAGTTGCTGGGGGAGGAGGCGCGCAACCGGGCGCAGGTGGGGTCGGGGGATCTCTGCCTCATCACCCGCTGGCCCCTGGATCAGGTGATGGATCAGCTGGCGAGCCAGGGGGTCGAGATAGTGGAGGGGCCTGTGATGAAAAGCGGTGCCTGTGGCCCCATCGAATCGGTCTATTGCCTGGATCCGGACCAGAACCTTATCGAGATCAGCCGCTATCGCTGAGCCCCTGGCGCATCAGGGCCGGTTCTCTTCCCCTTTGGCGAGGGCCCTGCGCAGTGGCGGGAGCAAGCTGAGCACCATGCCGGTGAAGAGCAGCAGATAGCCCAGGGGCAGCAGGGCAAAGGGCTCGTGCAGGAAGCCCTGTGCATCCACTGTGGTGCCCAGCAGGTTGAAGGCCACAAAGCAGCCGAGCCCGGCCAGGATCAGCAGGGCACCTATTTTCATCGTCATCTTGTTATCCTCGTCAGCGAGATGGAACGGATGGGAGACTTTCATGCCTGGGTGAAGAGAGTGTGAAGTCGCGCCAGGCACCAAACACAACGGCAGCCCGAGGGCTGCCGTTGTGTTGAGGGGGAAGCCCCTGGCCAAGGCGTTCAGCAGACCCCTTGCGCCAGCATGGCGTCGGCCACCTTGACGAAGCCGGCAATATTGGCGCCGCTTTCGTAGTTCACATGGTCATCATCCTGACCGTAACGGACACAGGTGGCATGGATGCTGGTCATGATCCCCTTGAGGCGAGCGTCCACCTCCTCCCGGGTCCAGGAGAGGCGCTGGGCATTCTGGCTCATCTCGAGGCCAGAGGTGGCAACCCCGCCGGCGTTGGCCGCCTTGCCCGGGGCGAACAGCACCTTTGCTTCGTGGAAGAGACGGATGGCGGCGGCGCTGGAGGGCATGTTGGCCCCCTCGGCTACCAGCTGCACGCCGTTGGCAATAAGCTGCACCGCATCTTCGGCATCCAGCTCGTTCTGGGTGGCGCAGGGGAGGGCGACGTCGGTCGCCAGGTGCCAGGGGGTGCGGCCGCTGAAGAACTCGAGCCCGAGCTCATGGGCGTAATCGGCGACCCGCTTGCGCTGCTCGTTTTTAAGCGCCATCAGGCGGACCAGCTTCTCGGGGGTGAAGCCGTCCGGATCATAGACGGTGCCGCCGGAGTCGGAGGCGGTGATGACGCGGGCGCCGAGGGCCATCGCCTTCTCGATGGCGTACTGGGCCACGTTGCCCGAGCCCGACACCGAGACCCGCAGGCCATCGAGGGACTGGCCGCGATGGGCCAGCATGGCGTCGACAAAGTAGAGCAGGCCGTAGCCGGTGGCTTCCGGACGAATGAGGCTGCCGCCAAAGGAGAGTCCCTTGCCGGTGAAGACGCACTCGGCGCTGTTGGTGAGCTTCTTCATCATGCCCGCCATGTAGCTCACCTCGCGCCCGCCCACCCCGATGTCGCCCGCCGGCACGTCGGTGTTGGCCCCCAGGTGGCGATAGAGCTCCAGCATCAGGGCCTGGCAGAAGCGCATCACTTCTCCTTCGCTCTTGCCCTTGGGATCGAAATCGCTGCCCCCCTTGCCACCGCCCATGGGCAGGGTGGTGAGGGCGTTCTTGAAGGTCTGCTCGAAGGCGAGGAATTTCAGCACCGAGAGATCCACCGAGGGGTGGAAGCGCATGCCGCCCTTGAAGGGGCCGATGGCGGAGCTGTGCTGCACCCGGTAGCCGCGATTCACCTGCACCTGGCCCTGGTCATCCACCCAGCTCACCCGAAACTGCACCAGGCGCTCGGGTTCCACCAGTCGCTCCAGCAGGCCGTGTTGCAGGTAGCGGGGGTGGCGCTCCACATAGGGCCAGATGGAGGCGATCACCTCGCTCACGGCCTGGATGAACTCGGGCTGGTGAGGGTTGCGGCTGGCGACCTGGGCCAGGAAGGCCTCCTGGGAGAGGGAATGACTCATCTTTAACTCCTGTCGTGAATGATGAAAGTGGCGTCCTGCCAGAGAGGGGATCATGCCCGTCTTCAGGGTTCGCGGGGCTCAAGGGGCCCGTTGTTGCGCCCCGATGGGGGTGTCATTTCCCGTCGTCGGCGGGTCAGAGCAGATAATTCGCGATGACCAAAATCTTTTTATGCATTTTTGCTGGATAAATATCAAGCGTTAGATCATCTGGCTATCTGCCAAAGGCCGCACCCTATCTTCGGCGGCGGGGGCCTGGCCCATGAAGTAAGCACCATGAAGTGAAAAGAGGCGGGGAGTGCGCGGTGCAGCCCAATCAGGGCCGCGGTGTCACCGCACGCTGGATAGGGGGCCTGCTGCTGCATCAGGGGCAGCCCCCCCTGTGAGCCAGCGGCCAGGGTGCGACGGGGCCGGGCGCGGGCGCGTGCAATGTGCTACTGTAGCGGCGTTTTTTGCCGAACATGCAGGGCGCAGGCCCTTATTTCATGGAGTTGTATGCAGACGAACCCGACCACAGCGCGGCTGATCCAGCCAGCCATTCTCAAGGCCCATCCGACCCGGGAGGTGACCCATGCTGGCCGATGAATCCATGCGCCTGAACAAATACATCAGCGAGAGCGGCATCTGCTCCCGTCGTGAGGCCGATCGTTTCATCGAGCAGGGCAACGTCTTCATCAACGGCAAGCGGGCCGGGGTGGGGGATCAGGTGTTTGCCGGGGATCTGGTCAAGGTCAACGGTCAGGTGATCGAGCCGCGCGAAGCCGACAGCCTGGTCTTCATCGCCCTCAACAAGCCGGTGGGCATCGTCAGCACCACGGAGGCGGGGGAGAAGGACAACATCGTCGACTTCGTCAACCACAGCACCCGTATCTTCCCCATAGGGCGCCTCGACAAGGACTCCCAGGGGCTCATCTTCCTTACCAACCACGGGGATCTGGTGAACAAGATCCTGCGGGCGGGCAACGATCACGAGAAAGAGTACCTGGTGACCGTGGACAAGCCGGTGACCGACGAGTTCGTCCGGGGCATGGCGGCCGGGGTGCCCATCCTCGGCACCGTCACCAAGAAGTGCAAGGTGAAGCGAGAGGCCCCCTTCGTGTTTCGCATCACCCTGGTGCAGGGGCTCAACCGCCAGATCCGCCGCATGTGCGAGCACTTCGGCTTCGAGGTGACCAAGCTCGAGCGCATCCGCATCATGAACGTCAGCCTCAAGGGGCTGCCGGTGGGGGAGTGGCGCGATCTCACCGACGACGAGCTGATCGAGCTGTTCAAGCTCATTGAGGACTCCTCCTCCGAGGCCAAACCGGCCAAGGGGGCTCAGGTTGCCAAGCCCAAGGCGGCTGTGGCCGGCACCCCGGCCCAGGGCAAGAAGCCGCGGCGCAGCGACGATCACGAGATTGGCGGGCGGCCCAATGTGCCGGGCCCCGAGGCCTTCGAGAAGAAGAGCCCCGCAGGCAAGGGCGGGGCGGGCAAAGGGGCTGCCAGCAAAGGGGCAGCAGGTAAAAGCGCGCCCGGCAAGGGGGGCAAACCCGCCCCGGGCAAACCGCGGCCAGGGCAGGGCGGGCGCCAGAAGAAGGGGCGCTGAGCGCCGGGCCTTCCCGCACCCTGATGAACAACACCGGCCAAGGCCGGTGTTGTGTTTTCTGGCCCCCAAGGCCGGTGCTCGCCGGATCAGGCAGGCTTGTGGCCTGCCGTCTGCACAGCCATGGTCTGCTTCGGGGGCAGGCCCATGGCCCTTGGGTAGTGGCGCGGGTTGAGACGCACCACCAGCAGGCTCATACTGTGA
>NZ_CAWMFQ010000003.1:0-6915 GCF_963866995.1 Aeromonas sp. ZOR0002
ATCGACGGTGATATAACCGCCGCTGCAGTAGTCATTGCCCCCCAGGAGGTTGCAGTACTCGCCGGCCGGCAGGCCGGTCTGCACCGAGGCCACCAGGCTGCCGCTCTCGTTGTTGATGGCGACGAAGCCCTTGTCACCGCGGCTGAAGGCGATCTGGTTGTTGCCGTTGTCCCACCAGTTGCTGACGGGCTGGCCTTCGGTCCGGTTGTGGAACAGGGCCATGTTCATGATGGTCGGTCGGCGCTGTTCGCAGTTCCACTGGCTGTCCGTGCAAGGTGTGCTGCCCGGTGCCCCCTTGTCGGTTTCATAGGTGCTCATGTTCTCGAAGCGATAGCCCGACATCACCTGCTTCCAGCCATAGGGCCAGGCCATCATGAAGGTGTTGGCCAGATCGTAGCGGGCACCGCTCATGAAGGTGAGCATGCCGCCACCGCCGTGGCCGCGTTCGCGGTCGTGGTTGACCACGAAGACGAAGGCCTTGTTGGAGGGGAGCAGGCCCCAGCTCTCGCCCAGGGTCTTGAGGTTCTTGATCTGGCCATTGAAGTTGGCGGCGAGATCGGTGCCGTATTTGAAGTCGGTGACGGTGTCGATGTAGGTGTAGCGGCCCGGCTGGATGTCGGGGGACTCCCCGCCTGCGCCGATCACCTCCAGGTAGGCCCTGGGGCTGCCTGCCTTGTCGAGGATGGCCTTCACATCGGCCGGCGCCATGTGCTTGGCCGCATCGATGCGAAAGCCCGCCACGCCCCAGCCGAGCAGGGTCTTCATGTAGGTGGCGATCTGATCCTGGACGTAGGATGAGCCGGTATTGAGGTCCGGCATGCCGTAGAGGGCGCCGTTCCAGACGTTGTTGCTGTCACCGTAGTTGGTGATGTCGCCGCTGTGATGGAAGTCGTTGTAGCCGAACTGGGGATATTGGTATTGCCCCGAGTTGTAGCTGCCGCCGCCGGTGGCGGTGCCTGAACCCGATGCCAGCTGGTTGAAGACGGCGTCGGCATAGACCTTGACCCCGGCCGCGTTGCAGCGGGCGATCATGCTCCTGAGCTCCGCCTCGCTACCGCCGAAGCTGTTGAAATTCTTGAAGCTGACCGGTTGATAGACGGTCCACCAGACCTGGCTGCCCTGCTTGTGCTCGGCGGGTGGGGTGATCTGGACGCCACCGAACCCCTTGGGCCCGAGCACGGTCTCGCACTCGTTGGCGATGTCGTTGAACTTCCATTGGAACAGGTGAACCATGACTCCTTCGGCGCTGGCAGTGTGGCTGAAAGAGCCGAGTGCCGCCGCCAGCAGGGCGGTTCGAAACAGTGTGTTGTGCATGACGATTTTCCCTTCGATCTTGTTATTGACGTATCACTGTCGTGTAGTCGAACGGACAACAAACAACCTCGTTCAGCTCCGTAGCATTCATGAAATCGATGTGGTTGAAAATCGAACAAGCTGAATTAATTAAGAAATGTGAATGAAAATGCTTTCATGCCATTCGGTGGCAGCAGGAGGGGGCAGAGGGGGGCAGATCGGTGCGAGATCCCGTCAAGCAGGTAGCGAAGGGGATGAACAGGGGCCCCGCAGGGCCCCGTGAACGTTCAGACGTTGGGTTCCTGCTGCCCGGCACTGGCCCGGGCACGACGCCCTGGCAGCATGCGGGTGACCAGGTTGCTGCGCTGGCGCCAGGAGGTGTAGGCGATGGCGCACAGGTGCAGGGCGATCATGCCCTGGAGTGCCCAGGTGCACCACTCGTGCCAGTCGTCCGCCCCCAGATCGAAGCCGGTCTCGGTGTTCTGGAACCAGCCGGTCCCTGCGGTGGCGAGTACCAGCAGCCAGAGTGCCCAGACCGCCAGCTTGCCGCTGCCGTGATGGCCAGGGGTGGGCGGGGTCCGTTCGCGCAGGGCGTCGGCCTGATGGCGAAAATCCTCCCGGCTCGGGATGAGGGCGCGCAGGCGGGCGTGGCCGCGAGCGAAGGTGAGCCCCCACAGCAGGCGTATGCCGATGAGCACCATGACGGCGTATCCCATCCGCTCGTGCCACTCCTCGCCCGCCTCGTTGAGCCAGAGGTTGCCGATACAGATGGCCGCCACACCCCAGTGGGTGAGGCGCACCAGAGCATCCCAGTGGAAGGGATCAGCCTTTTTGCTTGGCATAGTTGTGGTACTCCTTCTTCAGGTCGTTGACCTTGGCCAGGTGCTCGCGCGCCTTGGCCTCGTCACCGGCCTGGAGGGCTGCCAGGCTGGCATCCAGCTCGGTCTGCACTTCGGTCATGCCTTCCAGGAACTTCTCCTTCTTGGCGGCGGGCATGTTCTTGCCCTTGGCGACGTCCAGCTGGGCCTTCATCTCCTTGATGTATTTCTCCATGGTGGCCGCGTCGTCGGCCTTGACGGCCTGCTTGTAGTTGAAGCCGATCTTCTTCATCGGCTGCTCCAGATCGCCGGCCATGGCAGGCAGGGCCATCAGGCCGAACATCAGGGGCAGCAGCAGGGGACGCACAGTTTTCAGCATGGGATTTCCTTATGAGACGACGAGATTGCAGGTTGTTATAGCACTCATTTGAGTGCGGTTTCACGCATCATGATGCCATGAAAGGACGATCATTGTATGAAGAAAGTGCGACCAATTGTGACGAATTGTGCAGGGGATTGCTGTGGGAATGTAGCCGAAAGAGAACGGTCACCGGATCTCGCCTCCGGCTGGGGATACAAGGGCGCGCATCTGGTCCGGGAAGGGGGTCGCAGGCAGTGAATCATGCTGCCATTATTTTTTACACATCGGTTTTTTAACGTCAGGTTAGTTTTTCTGGTATTTTTTGTTTTTGAAAGCTACATCCCGTGGACGATTCCACTGCCCGCACAGACGCCGTGCAACAAAAAAGGGCCCGCAGGCCCTTTGAGTGATCGGGATCCGGCCCTTATTCGGCCTGCTCGCGCTCGATGGCACGCCAGCCGATGTCCTTGCGATAGAAGATGCCGTCCCACTGGATGCGACCAGCCAGGGCATAGGCCCGCTGCTGGGCTTCCTGCACCGTGTGGCCGAGGGCGGTGGCGCACAGCACGCGGCCACCCTGGGTCAGGCTGGTGTGTCCTTCCAGGCGGGTGCCTGCATGGAACACCTTCTCCCCTGCCACTTCGTCCACCGGCAGGCCACTGATGGGGTGATTGCTGGCGTAGTCGCCGGGATAGCCACCCGCCGCCAGCACCACGCCGATGGCGGCACGGGGGTCATAGACGGCTTCCTTCTGATCCAGCTGGCCGGCACAGGCGGCGAGGCAGAGATCCACCAGATCGGACTGCATCCGCAGCATGATGGGCTGGGTTTCGGGGTCGCCGAAGCGGCAGTTGAACTCGATCACCTTGGGGTTGCCCTCGGCATCAATCATCAGGCCGGCGTAGAGGAAGCCGGTGTAGACGTTGCCCTCGGCAGCCATGCCGCGCACGGTCGGCATGATCACCCGTTCCATCACGCGCTGGTGCACTTCGTCGGTCACCACGGGCGCCGGGGAGTAAGCCCCCATGCCGCCGGTGTTGGGGCCGGTGTCGCCGTCGAAGGCGCGCTTGTGATCCTGGCTGGTGGCCATGGGCAGCACGTGCTCGCCGTCCACCATGACGATGAAGCTCGCCTCTTCCCCGTCCAGGAACTCCTCGATCACCACCCGGGCGCCGGCATCGCCGAAGGCATTGCCGGAGAGCATGTCACGCACCGCCGCTTCCGCCTCGTCGAGGGTCATGGCGACGATCACCCCTTTGCCGGCGGCCAGACCGTCGGCCTTGATGACGATGGGGGCGCCCTTCTCGCGCAGGTAGGCCAGCGCCGGCGCCACCTCGGTGAAGTTCTGGTACGCGGCGGTCGGGATGGCGTGGCGGGCCAGGAAGTCCTTGGTGAAGGCCTTGGAGCCTTCCAGCTGGGCAGCGGCGGCGGTCGGGCCGAAGATGGTCTGATCGGCGGCGCGGAAGGCATCGACCACCCCTTTTACCAGGGGGGCTTCCGGTCCGACGATGGTGAGGCCGATCTGGTTCGCCTTGGCGAAGGCCAGCAGGCCCTCGATGTCGGTGGCCTGGATGGCGACGTTCTCGATGCCCGGCTCAAGCTGGGTGCCCGCATTGCCCGGTGCCACGAAGACCTGGGTCACCAGGGGGGAGTGTTTGGCCTTCCAGGCCAGGGCGTGTTCACGGCCGCCGTTGCCAATGATCAGTACTTTCATCGTCTCGCTCGCTTCTGTCTGAGTTCACTGGCGCTGCGGTGGCACTGCCAGTGGAAAGGATCCGGTGCTAAAGAGGCAGGGCCGCCATCGGCGGCCCTGGGCTGTCAGTGACGGAAATGACGCATGTTGGTGAACACCATGCACATGCCGTGTTCGTTGGCGGCGTCGATCACCTCCTGGTCGCGCATGGAGCCACCTGGCTGGATGACGCAGGAGATGCCCGCGGCAGCGGCGGCATCGATGCCGTCGCGGAACGGGAAGAAGGCGTCGGAGGCCATGACGGAGCCCGCCACGGTCAGCCCTTCATCCTCGGCCTTGATGCCGGCGATCTTGGCAGAGTAGACGCGGCTCATCTGGCCGGCGCCGACGCCGATGGTCTGGCCGTTCTTGGCGTAGACGATGGCGTTGGATTTGACGAACTTGGCGACCTTCCAGCAGAACAGCAGATCCTGCAGCTCGGCCTCGGTGGGCTGACGCTGGCTGACCACGGTCAGATCCCCGAGCGTCACCATGCCCAGATCGCGCTCCTGCACCAGCAGGCCGCCGTTGACGCGCTTGAAGTCAAAGCCTTGCGCCGGGGCAGTCCACTGGCCGCACTCCAGCAGGCGCACGTTCTGCTTGGCGGCGACCGCCTCGCGGGCTGCCTGGCTGATGCTGGGAGCGATGATCACTTCCACGAACTGGCGGGCGACGATGGCCGCGGCGGTCTCGCCGTCCAGTTCGCGGTTGAAGGCGATGATGCCGCCAAAGGCCGAGGTGGGGTCGGTCTGGTAGGCGCGATCGTAGGCTGCCAGCAGGTCGTCACCGATGGCGACGCCGCAGGGGTTGGCATGCTTGACGATGACGCAGGCCGGTTCGCTGAACTCCTTCACGCACTCCAGCGCTGCGTCGGTGTCGGCAATGTTGTTGTAGGAGAGCGCCTTGCCCTGCAGCTGGATGGCGCTTGCCACCGAGCCCGGCGCGGCCTGCTCTTCGGCGTAGAAGGCGGCAGCCTGGTGGCTGTTCTCGCCGTAGCGCATGTCCTGCTTCTTGATGAACTGGCTGTTGAAGGTGCGGGGGAAGCGGGACTCTTCGTCGCCTTCCTTGTTTTCGCCGTAGGAGGGCACCAGGGTGCCGAAGTAGTTGGCGATCATGCCGTCGTAGGCGGCGGTGTGCTCGAAGGCGGCGATGGCCAGATCGAAGCGGGTGGAGAGGGTCAGGCTGTTGCCGTTGCCATCCATCTCGGCGATGACGCGGTCATAGTCGGAGGCCTTGACGACGATGGTGACGTCCTTGTGGTTCTTGGCAGCGGAGCGGACCATGGTCGGGCCGCCGATGTCGATGTTCTCGACGGCGTCTTCCAGGGTGCAACCGGCTTTGGCCACGGTGGCGGCGAAGGGATAGAGGTTGACGACGACCATGTCGATGGGGGAGATAGCGTGCTCGGCCATGATGGCGTCATCCCGGTCGCGACGGCCGAGAATGCCGCCGTGTACCTTGGGATGCAGGGTCTTGACCCGGCCGTCCATCATCTCGGGGAATCCGGTGTAGTCGGACACCTCGGTCACCGGCAGGCCCGCATCGGCCAGCAGCTTGGCGGTACCACCGGTGGAGAGCAGGGCCACACCACGCGCGTCGAGTGCCTTGGCAAATTCCAGGATGCCAGTCTTGTCAGACACACTCAGCAGTGCACGGCGAATGGGTCGAGCTTGTTCCATCACACTATCGTCCTCAGCATAACGGGGACCGTTCCATGGGAGGCGAGGCTCAACACACAGAGAGTCCCCAAATAAATGGAAGTGGGGGATTTCGCAAACCACTCTCGCCCGGGGCGGCCGTTGGCAAAAGCGTTTTAGGAAATGCCCGCTTGACGCGACGCTCTCTTGTGGGCGCGTATTCTACACAAAAAATGTGACCTGTGGTGGATTTTTTAAAGAGACAAACCCTTGTGGGATGCGGCGTTAAACGTTTTCTGGTGAATTTTTGTGAAACGTTTGTCTTTTCAGTGTTTTGGGGATAAATGGCCGGCAAGTGAGGGGTTAGCTGCTGCTTTCCTGCCTTTGACTGGCAATCGCCGGGCAAAGAGGTGATAGTGGAGGCCGGTTTATATTGAGTACCATATCGGGAATGTCATGCGGGGGGAGAGGACCATGTATCGGATCGGTGAACTGGCCAAGGCGTGCGGGGTGAAGGCCGACACCCTGCGCTTTTACGAGAAGAACGGCCTCATCTCGCCGGGCATTCGCAACGAATCCGGTTATCGCCTCTACGGGGAGCAGGACAGGCGGCGGCTGGAGTTCATCATCCGCGCCAAGTCGGTGGGCTTTTCCCTCGCGGATATCGGCGAGCTGCTCACCCTGGACACCAACAAGGCCAAGGTCACCTGCCAGGAGGTGAAGGCGGTGGCTGACACCAAGCTCGAACAGGTGGAGCAGAAGCTCCTGGAGCTGACCCGTTTTCGCGAGAACCTGAAGGCCCTCTCCGACATCTGCTGCGGCGGCCCGCGCTCGGCGGAGCATTGCGCCATCCTCGAGACCCTGGAGTCCGGCGCCCCTTCCCGCCACGAGCACCACGACCATGAGCACTGAGCTGCGCCGGCCCCGGGTCTCCGCCTTTCTCGCCCTCTCCCTCGACGGCTTTATCGCGGGGGAGGGGGGTAATCTGGATTGGCTCGCTCCCTACAACGGCGACTCCCAGGAGGAGACCGGCTACAGCGCCCTGATGGCCAGCGCCGATCTGCTGCTGATGGG
>NZ_CAWMFQ010000004.1:0-5722 GCF_963866995.1 Aeromonas sp. ZOR0002
AAGGATGAGGTCCCCAGTTCGATTCTGGGTATCAGCACCATTAAATAAGAAAGCCTCCCAATCGGGAGGCTTTTTTGTATCTGCTTTTCAGGCCATCCATCGCAAATTGCAGTCCTGCAATGTCGCACCTTCTTGTTGCTGACATATCCTCCCTTTCTATCCCGTATGCTTTTCGGGCGGCGCTTCTCTATTAAAGGGATCCGGGCTAAGTTGTGGATTGGCAAAGACAACCACGCTTTCGAAGGGGAAAGAACATGCTGATTAGGAATGTGCGTCTGGCGGGCAGGGAAGGGATGTGGCAAATCCTCTGTCAGGGAGGCGTGATCCGGGCCATTGAGCCCATGAGCACTCAGCTGCTCTCTGCCCGCGAGCTTGATGGTGAGCAAGGCCTTGTCATCCCCCCCTTTATCGAACCGCACATTCACCTCGATACCACCCAGACGGCTGGCGAGCCGAGTTGGAACCTCTCCGGTACCCTGTTCGAGGGGATCGAGCGTTGGGCCGAGCGCAAGGCGCTGCTGACCCATGAGGATGTGAAACAACGCGCCATCCAGACACTGAAATGGCAGATTGCCAACGGCATCCAGTTCGTGCGGACTCACGTGGATGTTTCCGACCCCAATCTGGTCGCCTTGAAGGCGATGCTGGAGGTGCGGGAGGAGATGAAGGAGTGGGTGGAGCTGCAGATAGTGGCCTTCCCGCAGGAGGGGATCCTCTCCTACCCCAATGGCAAGGCGTTACTTGAAGAGGCTCTCAAGCTGGGGGCCGACGTGATAGGCGCCATCCCCCATTTCGAGTTTACCCGGGAGTACGGGGTCGAAAGTCTGCACTACGTCTTCGATCTTGCGGAGAAGTATCAGGTTTTGGTGGATGTGCATTGCGACGAAATCGATGACGAACAGTCCCGTTTTATCGAGACGCTGGCAACCCTGGCCTACGAGCGCGGCATGGGCCATAGGGTGACCGCCAGCCACACCACCGCCATGCACTCCTACAACGGAGCCTATGCCTCGCGGCTGTTCCGGCTGCTCAGGATGGCGGACATCAACTTCGTCGCCAATCCGCTGGTGAACATTCACCTGCAGGGGCGCTTCGACAGCTATCCCAAGCGTCGTGGCATCACCCGGGTGAAGGAGATGCTGGAGGCGAACATCAACGTCTGCTTCGGCCACGACGACGTGTTCGATCCTTGGTATCCCATGGGCACGGCCAACATGTTGCAGGTGCTGCATATGGGGCTCCATGTCTGCCAGATCATGGGCTACGAGCAGATCAACGACAGCCTCAAGTTGATCGGCAGCCACAGCGCCCGCACCCTGAACGTGCAGGATCGCTACGGCATCGAAGTGGGCAAGCCCGCCAACCTGCTGATCCTTCCTGCAGAGAATGGTTTCGATGCGGTGCGCCGCCAAGTGCCGGTACGTTATTCCATCCGTCATGGCAGAGTCATCGCCGATACTCGCCCGGCCGAGACGACCCTCCATCTTGTGAATGCAGAATCGGTAGACTTTCGCCGCTAGGGTCTAGCCGGGTCGATTAATTGCCCGGCTGTCCCCTGCTGCCGACATTTTGCATAATGCCAACCTGACACTCTTGGAGCCTGCTTGATGCAAACCTGGTTATTTGTCGCTGCCGGAGGCGCCTTCGGTGCCTGCCTGCGTTTTGGCATCGCCGAACTGATGGCCTGGCTGCTGGGACGCCACTTTCCCTATGGCACCCTGGTGGTCAACGTGGTCGGTTCCTTCATCATGGGGATTGCCTATGCCCTGATCAGCCATGGTCACGTGGTGGAACACCCGATGAAGCCATTGCTGATGGTGGGTATCCTCGGCGCCCTGACCACCTTCTCCTCCTTTGCCCTCGATACGGTCGTGCTGGCCCAGCAAGGGGCCTATCTGAAGGCGCTGCTCAATATCGGTCTCAATCTGTTCCTCTGTCTGGCCATGGTCGTGCTGGGGATGCAGTTGGTCGCAAGCCGGGTTTGAGGTGTCCGCACGCCATCGGCTCTGGTAAACTGGCGGCCATTCTTTGCTCTATGGGTATTTGAGGGATGTCGGAACAGACTACTACTACGCATTTTGGCTATAAAACCGTGGCAGCGACCGAGAAGGAAACCCTGGTCGCCGGTGTCTTTCATTCGGTAGCGGCCAAGTATGATCTGATGAACGATCTGATGTCGTTCGGCATCCATCGCCTCTGGAAGCGCTTTACCATCGACTGCTCCGGTGTCCGCAAAGGACAGAAGGTGCTGGATCTGGCTGGCGGCACAGGGGATCTGACCGCCAAGTTCTCCCGCATCGTGGGTGAGACCGGTCAGGTGGTCCTGGCGGACATCAACGACTCCATGCTGAAAGTGGGCCGCGACAAACTGCGTAACCTGGGGGTGGCCAACAACGTCTCCTACGTGCAGGCCAATGCCGAGGCGCTCCCGTTCCCTGACAACCATTTCGACGTCATCACCATCGGCTTCGGCCTGCGCAACGTCACCGACAAGGACAAGGCGCTTGCCTCCATGTTCCGGGTGCTCAAGCCGGGTGGCCGCCTGCTGGTGCTGGAGTTCTCCAAGCCGGTGAGCGAAGTGATCGCCAAGCTGTATGATCTCTATTCCTTCAAATTGCTGCCGAAAATGGGCGAAATCGTCGCGAATGACAGCGAAAGTTACAAATACCTGGCGGAATCCATCCGCATGCACCCGGATCAGCAGACCCTGGCAGGCATGATGGAGAATGTCGGGTTCGAACAGGTTGAGTTCTACAACCTGACCCAGGGCGTGGTCGCCCTGCACCGCGGTTACAAGTTTTAAGGTCGCCTATGCCGATGGATGCCATGGTCACCGCGGTGATCGAAACCAGCCTCAACCAGTTGCTGGCCTTGGACAAACAGAGCCCGGAGCGGTTGCGCAAGCTGACGGGCAAGGTACTCAAACTGGAGCTGCGCGAGCTCAAGCCGCTCTGGTTTGTCTTCTCGGAGCGCCGTCTGGATGTGCTGGCCAGGTTTGAAGGGGAGGCGGATGCGGTGCTGAGCCTCTCCCTGACCGCCCTCGGTCTGCTCAAGGAGCCTTCCGCCCTGACCCGCTACATCCGCGAGGAGAAGCTGGACCTGAGCGGTGACCCCCAGCTGGTGCAGGCATTCAGCGCCCTGCTTGGCGAGCTCGATATCGACTGGGAAGAGGAGCTGTCCCGCTACACCGGCGATGTGGTGGCCCACACCCTGTGCAGTGGTGCTCGTCAGGCTCGCCGTTTTGTGGGGCGAGAGTTGTGCCGTTCCCAGCGTCAAGTGGCCGAGTATCTGACCGAGGAGGCGAGGCTTGCCCCGGGTCCGCTGGAAGTGGCGAGCTTCAATGACGATGTCGAAGAGCTGGCCCAACAGATGAAGGCGATCGAGTTGCGGCTTGCCCGCCTCGAACAGCAGGTGAGTTGATGACCCCGAAGGAGTTCAAACGCCTCTATCGCATCGTCAGCATCCTGCTGGAACAGGGCATCGACGAGCTGGTGCCCGCTCGTTATCAGCCCTGGCCTGGCCGTCTGGCCCGTCGCAGTCTGTTCTGGCTCAAGAACAAGCAACAAGGCATGAGCCGTGGCGCCCGTATTCGCCTCGCCTTTGAGGCCCTCGGTCCCATCTTCATCAAGTTCGGCCAGATGCTCTCGACCCGCCGAGACCTGCTGCCCCCCGACATTGCCGAAGAGCTGGCCCTGCTGCAGGACAGGGTGCCTCCCTTCTGTGGTCAGGCCGCCCGTCGCCAGATAGAAGAGAGCCTGGGTTGCCCCGTCGAGACCCTGTTCGATGAGTTCGACGAGACGCCGCTGGCATCCGCCTCCATCGCCCAGGTGCACACCGCCCGGTTGAAGGAGAACGGCCGCGAGATCGTCATCAAGGTGATCCGTCCCGATATCGAGCCGGTCATCGAGGCCGACCTGCGCCTGATGCAGGCCCTGGCCCGTCTGGTGGCCCGTTTCGTGCCCCAGAGCGGACGACTGCGCCCCGTCGAGGTGGTGGAGGAGTATCGCAAGACCATACTCGACGAGCTCAACCTGATGCGCGAAGCGGCCAATGCCATCCAGCTGCGCCGCAACTTCACCGGCTCCGAGGCGCTCTACGTGCCCGAGGTGTTCACCGAGCACTGCCGCGAGCAGGTGCTGGTGATGGAGCGGATCTACGGCATTCCGGTCTCCGACATTGCGGCGTTGGAAGCCAACGGCACCAACATGAAGCTGCTGGCCGAGCGCGGAGTGGAGGTGTTCTTCACCCAGGTGTTCCGCGACAGCTTCTTCCACGCCGACATGCACCCGGGCAACATCTTCGTCTCTTTCGAACACCCCGAGAATCCGCTCTGGATCGGCATCGACTGCGGCATCGTCGGCACCCTCAACCGGGAAGACAAGCGCTACCTGGCGGAGAACTTCCTCGCCTTCTTCAACCGCGACTACCGCCGTGTGGCCGAGCTGCACGTGGAGTCCGGCTGGGTGCCACCCGATACCAAGGTGGACGAGTTCGAGTTCGCCATCCGCACCGTGCTGGAGCCCATCTTCGAGAAACCGCTCTCCGAGATCTCCTTCGGCCACGTGCTGCTCAATCTGTTCAACACCGCCCGTCGATTCAACATGCAGGTGCAGCCGCAGCTGGTGCTGCTGCAAAAGACCCTGCTCTATGTGGAAGGGCTGGGTCGCCAGCTCTATCCCCAGCTGGATTTGTGGCAGACCGCCAAGCCCTACCTGGAGAACTGGATGCACGAGCAGGTCGGCCCCAAGGCGGTGTGGAATGCCATCAAGGAGAAGGCGCCGTTCTGGGCGGAGAAACTGCCGGAGCTGCCGGAGCTGGTCTACGAGACCCTGCGTCAGGCCCGCCATCAGCAGCACCACTTCGACCAGATGTTTGCCGATTTCCGTCGCCACAGTCGCCGTCAGGGGCAGGCTCGCTACCTCTTAGGGGTTGGAGCCAGCCTGCTGCTCGCGGGTGTATTCTTGCTGACCCAGAAACAACACATTGAGTGGGGACAAATCAGCCTCGCCGGCGCCGGGTTATGCTGGCTGCTGGGTTGGTTGCGAACCCGTTCCCATTAAATAACCTGCGCCATCGGGCGCCTATCCGGAGAGAAAGTCATGGGTGGTATCAGTATTTGGCAGTTGTTGATCATCGCAGTCATCGTCGTGCTGTTGTTCGGCACCAAGAAATTGCGCGGTATCGGCGGCGATCTGGGCGCGGCGGTCAAGGGGTTCAAGAAGGCGCTCTCCGATGAGCCGGCCGACACCAAACCCGAGCAGAAAGATGCCGAGTTCCCGACCAAGCAGTTGAACGAGACGGCCAGCAACGCCGAAGCCGCCAAGCAGAAAGACAAAGATCAGGCCTAAGCCATGTTCGACATCGGTTTTTGGGAGCTGGTCGTCATCGGCGTCGTCGCCCTGGTGGTGCTGGGTCCCGAGCGGTTGCCGGTTGCGATCCGCACCGCCAGCCACTGGATAAGGCTGATCCGCAGCACCGCCAACTCGGTCAAGGCCGAGCTGGAACAGGAGCTCAAGTTGCAGGATCTGCACAACGATCTGAAGAAGGCCGAACGGTTGCAGATGAACAACCTGAGCCCCGAGCTGCAGGAGTCCATCGAGCAGTTGAAAGCGGCCGCCCAGTCGGTGAATCGTCCCTATCAGGGGGAGAACGAGATCCGCCCGCCTCGGGAGCCCGCCCAGGCTGAGCCAGCCACTCCGGTGGCGGCCCCGACGCCCACCCC
>NZ_CAWMFQ010000004.1:5738-19965 GCF_963866995.1 Aeromonas sp. ZOR0002
GCCGGTCAACAGTCAGCGAGAGAGCGAGCCTGTGCCCGCCAGCGAGTCCGCAGCCAAAGGGGAGGGTAAGCCATGAGTCAGGCAGAACAACCCCTCATCAGCCATCTGGTGGAGCTGAGAACCCGTCTGCTGCGCGCGATCTCCGCTATCCTGCTGGTGTTCATCGCGCTCATCTACTTCTCCAACAACATCTACGACTTCGTGGCTCAGCCGCTGCTCAGCCAGTTGCCGGCAGGCACCAGCATGATAGCGACGGATGTGGCGACCCCCTTCATCACGCCCATCAAGCTGACCCTGGTGGTCTCCTTCTTCGTGGCGATCCCCTATCTGCTCTATCAGGCCTGGGCTTTCATCGCACCCGGTCTGTACCAGCACGAACGGCGGCTGATCCTGCCTTTGGTGGCCTCCAGCGCCGTGCTGTTCTATGCGGGGATGGCGTTCGCCTACTACGTGGTGTTCCCCCTGGTGTTCGGTTTCTTCACCAGTACCGCCCCCGCCGGGGTGACGGTGGCGACCGACATCGCCAGCTACCTGGACTTCGTGCTGACTCTGTTCTTCGCGTTCGGGGTGGCGTTCGAGATCCCGGTGGCCACCATACTGCTCTGCTGGACCGGGGTGACCACCCCCAGGAGCCTGAAGGAGAAGCGCCCCTACGTCATCGTCGGGGTCTTCGTGGTCGGTATGTTGCTGACGCCGCCCGATGTCTTTTCCCAGACCCTGCTCGCGATCCCCATGTGGGGCCTGTGGGAGATAGGTCTGTTCTTCGCCCGCTTCTACGTGAAGAAAGAGGACGAAGAGCAGCAACAAACGGAAGAGGGGAGCTGAGGCTCCCTTCCTCTTTTCATGCATCCGTTCGAGGCGTATGGTAAGGCCCCATCGAGTAGATGGTTTTCAAATGCCTGATATGCACCTCGTTTGTCCGGAACCCCTGACTCCATGATCGACATCGGTTTGAACCTGACCAGCAGCCAGTTCGCAGGCGAACAGGCCGACCTGGTGGAACGCGCGCGCGCCGCCGGGGTGGAAGCCCTGATCCTGACCGGCACCGATCTGGCCGGCAGCCGCGAGAGCGCCGCATTGGCCGCCCGCTGGCCCGGTTACTGCTTCTCCACCGCCGGGGTGCATCCCCATGATGCCAAGAGCGTCGATGAGGCGACCCTGCCCGCCTTGCGCGAACTGGCGGCCCTGCCCCAGGTGGTGGCCATCGGCGAGTGCGGTCTCGACTACAACCGGGACTTCTCCCCCCGCCCGGTGCAGGACGCGGTGTTTGACGCCCAGCTGGCGCTCGCCGCCGAGCTCGGTATGCCGGTGTTTCTCCACTGCCGCGATGCCCATGACAAATTCGTCGAGATCCTGCGCCCCTGGTTGCCCCGCCTGCCGGGGGCCGTGCTGCACTGTTTCACCGGCTCCGACGCCGAGCTGGACGAGTGCCTGGCACTGGGGCTGCATATCGGGGTGACCGGCTGGCTCTGTGACGAGCGCCGTGGCCAGCTGCTGCGCGAGCAGGTGGCCCGCATTCCGGCGGGTCGCCTGATGATAGAGACAGACGCTCCCTACCTGGTGCCGCGGGATCTGAAACCCAGGCCCAAACGCAACGAACCCGCTTTTTTGCCGCACATCGCCCAGGTGGTGGCGGCCTGCCGTGGTGAAGCGCCCGAGGCCTTGCTGGCCCATACCCGGGCCACCTCCGCCGCATTCTTCCAACTTCCGCTTTTGGAGTGATTCATGGCCACAACTCTTCCGGGGGCCTTCCCGGGCCGTCGCCTGCGCCGGGTGCGCAAACATGACTTCAGCCGCCGCCTGGTGCGCGAAAACGTACTGACCGTCGACGATCTCATCTATCCCGTGTTCGTGCTGGAGGGGGAGGGTCAGCGAGAGGCCGTTGCCTCCATGCCGGGGGTGGACAGACTCTCCATCGATCTGCTGCTCGAAGAGGCCGCCGAACTGGTGGCCCTGGGTGTGCCGGCGGTGGCCCTGTTCCCGGTGACGCCGCTGGAGAGAAAGAGTCTGATGGCGGAAGAGGCCTACAACCCGGATGCCCTGGCCCAGCGGGCGACCCGTGCCCTAAAGGCTCGCTTCCCGGAGCTCGGGGTCATCACCGATGTGGCGCTCGACCCCTTCACCACCCATGGCCAGGACGGCATCATCGATGACGAAGGCTATGTGCAGAACGACATCACCACCGAGATCCTGGTGAAGCAGGCGCTCTCCCATGCCGCCGCCGGGGCCGACATGGTGGCCCCGTCCGACATGATGGACGGCCGCATCGGTGCCATCCGCGCGGCGCTGGAGGAGAATGGCTTCGTCAACGTGCAGATCATGGCCTACTCCGCCAAGTACGCCTCCCACTACTACGGCCCGTTCCGCGATGCGGTGGGCTCCGCCGCCAACCTCGGCAAGAGCAACAAGGCCACCTACCAGATGGATCCGGCCAACGGCAACGAAGCCCTGCACGAGGTGGCCCTCGACATCGCCGAAGGGGCGGACAGCGTGATGGTCAAGCCGGGCATGCCCTACCTGGACATCATCCGCCGGGTGAAGGATCAGTTCGGCGTGCCGACCTTCGCCTATCAGGTGAGCGGCGAGTACGCCATGCACATGGCGGCGATCCAGAACGGCTGGCTCAAGGAGAAAGAGTGCGTGATGGAATCCCTGCTCTGCTTCAAGCGGGCCGGGGCCGATGGCATCCTCACCTACTTCGCCAAGCGGGTCGCCCAGTGGTTGAAAGAGGACGCCCGACGCTGAGGTGGGGAGTGTCCATGCCCTCACAATGCCGGCCCTCGGGCCGGCATTGTCGTCTCTGGCAGATGAAATGCTGGTTTTATGAACAAAATGCCTGAAAAAGTGGGCAACATGCCCGTCTCTTGGCGGCAAAGGCTTGATAAATGGGGTTTCTGCCTACATCTTAGATGGTCCAAGCAGGCTTCTGGACGGCAGGGGCTGCAGAGCATTTAGAGGTACCGCAGATGACTAACCCTTTGCTGACAATGGACTCGCTGCCTCCCTTCAGCCAGATCCAGCCCGATCAGGTGCAACCTGCCGTGACGCAGGCCATCGCCGATTGCAAACAGAAGATTGAGGATGTGCTGGCCCAGAAGGAGCCTCACACCTGGGACAGCCTGATCGCCCCGCTGGAAGAGGTCAACGACCGTCTCTCCCGGATCTGGTCCCCCATCAGCCACCTCAACGCCGTGCAGAACAGCGAGGCGCTGAGGGCGGCTCACGATGCCTGCCTGCCGCTGCTCTCCGAATTCCAGACCTATGTCGGTCAGCATGAAGGGCTCTATCAAGCCTATCTGGCCCTCTCCGAGAGCGATGACTTCCCCCGGCTGGATGATGCCCAGCGCAAGGAGATCCTGAACACCCTGCGCGATTTTCGCCTCTCCGGCATCGGTCTGCCTGCCGAGGCGCAGCAGCGCTACGGCGAGATCCAGGCCCGCCTCTCGGAGCTCGCCTCCCGTTTCAGCAACAACGTGCTGGACGCGACCCAGGGCTGGCACAAGCTGGTGACCGACGAGGCCGAGCTGGCCGGTCTGCCCGCGAGCGCCCAGGCTGCCGCGCGCCAGATGGCCGAACTCAAGGGCAAGGAGGGGTGGCTGTTCACCCTGGACATCCCCTCCTACCTGCCGGTGATGATGTACGCCGACAGCCGCGCCCTGCGTGCCGAGCTGTATGAGGCCTTCACCACCCGCGCCTCCGACCAGGGCCCCAACGCCGGCAAGTGGGACAACTCCGCCATCATGACCGAGTTGCTCACCCTGCGCCGGGAGCTGGCCCGACTGCTGGGCTTTGCCAACTATGCCGAGCTCTCCCTCGCGACCAAGATGGCGGACAAGCCGGAGCAGGTGGTGGACTTCCTCACCGACCTGGCGGCCAAGTCCCTGCCCCAAGGCAAGGCGGAGCTGGAGGAGATCCGCGCCTTTGCCGCCGAGCAGCACGGTCAGGACGAACTGGCGGCCTGGGATCTTGCCTATTACGCAGAAAAGCTCAAACAGCACAAGTTTTCGGTCTCTGATGAGCAGTTGCGTCCCTACTTCCCCGCCGGTCGGGTCGTGAAGGGGCTGTTCGAGGTGGTCAAGCGGGTGTTCGGCATGAAGGTGCGCGAGCGTCTCGGCATCGACACCTGGCACCCGGACGTGCGCTTCTACGACATCTTTGACGCCGATGACGAGCTGCGCGGCAGCTTCTACCTGGATCTCTATGCCCGCGAGCACAAGCAGGGCGGCGCCTGGATGGATGTCTGCCTGGGTCGCCGCTACCGTCAGGACGGCTCCCTGCAAAAGCCGGTGGCCTACCTGACCTGCAACTTCAACGGCCCGGTGGACGGCAAACCGGCCCTGTTCACCCACAACGAAGTGGTCACCCTGTTCCACGAGTTCGGCCACGGCATTCACCACATGCTGACCCGCATCGATGTGGCCGGCGTGGCCGGCATCAACGGCGTGGCCTGGGATGCGGTGGAGCTGCCTAGCCAGTTCCTCGAGAACTGGTGCTGGGAATCCGAGGCGCTGGCCTTCATCTCCGGCCATTACGAGACCGGGGAGCCGCTGCCCGCCGATCTGCTGGAGAAGATGCTGACTGCCCGCAACTTCCAGGCGGCGATGCAGATGCTGCGTCAGCTGGAGTTCGCCCTGTTCGACTTCCGTCTGCACCAGACCTTTGACCCGGCCAGAGCGGATCAGATCCCTGCGCTGCTGGCTGAGGTGCGCAGCCAGGTCGCCGTGATGACGCCTCCGGCGTTCAACCGCTTCCAGCACAGCTTCTCCCACATCTTCGCGGGCGGCTACGCGGCGGGCTACTACAGCTACAAGTGGGCCGAGGTACTCTCTGCCGACGCCTTCTCCCGCTTCGAGGAGGAGGGGATCTTCAACCCGGCCACGGGCCACTCCTTCCTGAAGAACATTCTGGAAAAGGGCGGCTCCAGGGAGCCGATGGAGCTGTTCCGTGCCTTCCGTGGCCGGGAGCCCCAGGTGGATGCGCTGCTGCGTCACAGCGGTATCGCTGCGTGAGGTCCCGCCGCCACAGTGAGCCTCGATTGGATGAGCTGCCGCGCCACTGCGGGAGCTTCAAGCAGGTACACATTTGCGGCATAGTGGGATCGAAACGTGATTTTTGATAGAAAAAGGGACCTTTTGGTCCCTTTTTCCAAGCCTTTTTAATATCTTGCGGAGTGCATGTTTGCACTGTCCCCGCCTCTTCAGTAGAGTCGGGTTCTACCTTCCAGGGAGAGAAAGAACCTTGCCATGAGGCGAGCACTCGAGTCTGTCTATCAAATCATCTCCAGCCTGTCTCATTCGAGTGGTCAGGGATATTTTGATGCCTTTGTGAGTGAAATCGCCAACGCGGTGGGGGCTGACTTCGTCCTGGTGTCCGGCAAGGATCAGGCGGGTTTGTTCTTTACCGTGCATGCCGCCTATCCCGCCTCCCTCGACATCAACGCCTACAGCTTCCCCCTCGCCGACACTCCGGGGGAGATCGCCATGCAGCAGGGTGAAGCCTGGTTCAGTGATCGCACCCGCCAGCTGTTCCCCCACGCCGCCGTGCTGGAGCGCTGCGAGGTGAGAGCCTATGCCGGCGTCGCGCTCAAGAACGCCGAGGGAGAGACCATCGGCCTGTGCAGCGTCATGTTCAAGCGGGCCATGCCGAGAATGGAGAAGATAGTGGGCCTGCTGCGTCTGCTGGCCCCGCTCGCCGGTCGTGAACTGGCGCTGATGTATCAGCAGCGCCAGAGCCAGGAGCAGCCGGCGCAACCGGAACATCACCACTTCCTGGACACCATGATGTCCCATGCGCCCGTGGGCATCGGCAAGGTGGATCTGGGCGGCAAGATCCTCTGGGCGAACCCGGCCATCGAGAAGATGCTCGGCTACAGCCAGGAGGAGCTGCAACAGCTCACCGTCGCCGAAATCAACCATCCGGACGACTGGCAGACCAGCATTGCGCTCTACGACGCCCTCAAGCGGGGAGAGCGTCCCGCGTTTACCCAGGAGAAGCGTTATCTCCATCGGGATGGGACCGTCCTGTGGGGACGGGTGACGGTGACCCTGATCCGCAACGAGCAGATGCACCCCGACTATCTCATGGTGGTGCTGGAGAACATCGATCCCATCAGGCGCCATGCGGAGCAGCTCAAGCTCTCCCACCGGGTCTATGACAACCTCTCCGAAGCCATTCTGGTGTGCGATGCCGACAGTCGCATCATCTCGGTCAATCCGGCCTTCGAGAAGATCACCGGTTACAGCGAGGAGGAAGCGTGCGGCCAGCGGCCCAGCATGCTCAAGTCCGGACTGCACGATCAGACCTTCTATGCGGACATGTACCACGCTCTGGAGCGGGTGGGGATCTGGCGTGGGGAGGTGTGGAACAAGCGCAAGAACGGCAAGCTCTATCCCCAGCAGCTGATGATCAGCGCCGTGCGGGAAGGGGGCAAGATCAGTCAGTACATCGCCATCTTCAGCGATCTTTCCCAGACCAAGCTGGCGGAGCAGAAGATCGCCGCCCAGGCCAACTACGACAACCTCACCGGCCTGCCCAACCGCTGGCTGTTCGGTCGCTGTCTGGCCCGCTTCTGCGAGCGGGGGGAGCGCTTCGCCCTCATGGTGCTCGACCTCAACAACTTCAAGGCGGTCAACAACAGCATGGATCACCATGTGGGCGACGCCCTGCTGCGGGAAGTATCGGATCGGCTGGTGAGCCGGGTGCGCACCGAGGACTTGGTGGCCCGCATCGGCGGCGACGAGTTTGCCTTCCTGGTGCCCGGTATCGTCAACCGCCGTCAGGCCGAGGTGTTTGCCAAGCAGGTGATCGGCGGCTTTGCCCGTCCCTTCATGCTGGCCAACCAGCACCTCTATGTGACCGCCACCCTGGGGATCACCCTCTGTCCCAATGACGGCGGCGACAGCGACGAGCTCTTGCGCAATGCCGAGCAGGCCCTGTTCGTCGCCAAGCGCCAGGGACGCCCCCTCGGCACCTACAACGCCTCCATGCGGGAAGAGGTGAGCCAGCGCCACCAGATGCAGCACGATCTGGCGGAGGCCATCAAGCTGGGCCAGCTGACCATGGCCTACCAGCCCATCTGGGACAACCGCAGCGGCCGGGTCGCCAAGCTGGAGGCCCTGGTGCGCTGGTATCACCCCCACTGGGGTCAGGTCTCACCGGCGGATTTCATCCCGCTGGCGGAAGAGGCGGGGCTCATCCAGGGGCTGGGTGCCCTGGTGCTGTGGCAGTCTTGCCGGGATCTGGCCAGATTGCAGCAGTCCGGCTTCCCGGATCTGCAGATGTCCATCAACCGCTCCACCCTGGAGTTCCAGACCATAGACCCGGAGGCCAACGAGTGGCTCAGGGTGATCCGCCACTTCGAGCTGGATCCGGCGGACATCATCATCGAGATCACCGAATCTCTGCTGATGGAGACCAGCGATCAGCACAGGGTGCGGATCGATGCTCTGCGCGAGGCGGGCTGCAAGCTGGCCATCGACGACTTCGGCACCGGCTACTCGGCACTGAACTACCTGCGTACCTTCCCGGTGGATCTGGTGAAGATCGATCGCTCCTTCGTGCGCCATATTCCCTTCAACGAGCAGGACCGCCTGCTGCTCGACGGCATCATCAACATCGTGCACAACCTCGGCATGCAGGTGGTGATCGAAGGGGTGGAGACCCGGGAGCAGCTCAACTTCCTCTGCCAGAAGGGGTGCGCCTTCACCCAGGGGTATCTGCTCAGCCGCCCGCTGCCCTTCGACGATCTGACCGAGTACCTGAGTCTCAACCGTCAGGGAATGAACCTGGCGAATCTGACCACGGTGAGCTGACCCCCCGCTTCTGCTATCATGCCGGCTTCTGCGCCGTGATGAGTCCATGTTATGCCCCATATTCAGGTTTTCAGTGAAGTGCCCGCCCGCGATGGCGAGCTCGACGCCCTGCGCCAGCGCCTTGCCGACGTGGCGTTTCCCGCTCCTTTCGCCCTGGTGCTGACCGAATCGCGGTTGGAGCTGCGCAAGCTGGACGAACCCAAGCTGGGGGCCGTCTATGTGGACTTCGTGGAAGGGGCGGTGGCCCATAGGCGCAAGTTCGGTGGCGGGCGCGGCCAGTCCATCGCCAAGGCGGTGGGATTGAAGTCGGGAGCCATGCCGACCGTGGTGGATGCCACCGCCGGGCTCGGGCGCGATGCCTTCGTGCTCGCCTCCCTCGGCTGCAAGGTGACCCTGATCGAGCGCAGCCCCGTGGTGGCGGCCCTGCTCCAGGACGGTCTGACCCGGGCGGGGCAGGATCCCGAGATAGGCCCCTGGGTGCGCGAGCGGATGCAACTGCTGCAAGGCCCGGCGGTGGAGACCCTGCTGGCGCTGACCGAGCGGCCGGAGGTCATCTACCTGGATCCCATGTTCCCCCACAAGCAGAAGTCGGCGCTGGTGAAAAAAGAGATGCGGGTGTTCCAGTCCCTGGTGGGGGCGGATCTCGACGCGGATGCCCTGCTGCCGGCGGCGCTCAGGATGGCTGACAAGCGGGTGGTGGTGAAGCGGCCCGACTATGCGGGCTGGCTCAACGAGCACAAGCCCAGCATGGCCATCGAGACAAAGAGCAACCGCTTCGACGTCTATGTGATGGCGGCGCTGGCGAGTTGAGTGGCGACGGGCAGGGAGTCTGAGCGTCAAACGAAGAGGGCCAACCTGATCAGGTTGGCCCTCTTGCTATTCATTGGCTGCGGGGTGGGGCGAAGTGGATCCGCTTTTCTTCCCCTTGCCAGACGAGTTCCAGGGTCGCCAGGTCCGCCAGGCTGAGGCGCTCAGCGCGCTCCAGCAGCAGATATTCGACTCCGTCGCTGGCTTCTATGGTGCAGATCCTGTCCGCCCAGGTTCGTCCATCCCGGTCGGTGATCGTGACGGGCAGTTGCCAGCTGGCGGCGATCTCCAGCCAGTCGTACAGGTCACAGCTGACGGGTTGGTAATCGGCCATGGGGTGTGCGCCTCAGGCTTCCAGCAGCCGGGTGGACCAGCCCATCTTCTGCTGGCGCTCCACCTCGAGGCGCAGCTCGCTGGCGCGCAGGTAATGCTCGTCCAGCCAACCCTTGGGCAGGGTCAGGGTCAGGGCATCTTCATCGGCTTGCAGCATGAACCTGGGCACAGTGCCCTGGGTCCGGCGCATGCAGAGGATGAGGGAGATGCGCAGGATACGGGCCAGCCGGATCGCCTGGCGACCGGTGACGGCACCCTGTTTCTCCAGTGGCTCCAGCTTGAATTCATCCCGCTGGTTGAACAGCAGGGCCGACAGCAGCTTCTTCTGCGCGGGGGTGAAGCCCGGCATGTCGATGTTGTCGATGATGTAGGCAGCGTGCTGCGGCGCCTTCTTGTACTCGATGCACAGACCGATTTCGTGCAGCAGGGCTGCGTAGCGCAGGATCGGGCGACCGTAGCGCTTGGAGAGGCGCCAGGCCGGCTGCAACTGGGTGAACGCTTCGATGGCGGTGTCGCGGACCCGCTCGGCGTGCTCCTTGTCGAGCTGGTAGCGGCTGATCAGGCTGTCGGCGGTGCGATCCCGGGCATCACAGTCGTGATTGTTGCCGAGCAGGCCGTAGATGAGCCCTTCACGCAGGGCACCGCCCGCCAGGGTCATGCTCTCGATGTCGAGGGTCTCGAAGATGGCGATCAGGATGGCGAGACCGGAGGGGAACACGGTCAGCCGTTCGGCCGCCAGCCCTTCGAGCTGCAACTTATCGAGTCTGCCGCAGGCGATGGCCTGACCCATCAGCTCTTGCAACTTGGGCAGGGTGACCCGCTCGCTCTTGCCCTGGGCCAGCATGATCTCCTGCAGCGCCTGGACGGTGCCGGAGGCGCCGACGCAGGTGCGCCAGCCGAGGACACGGTAGTCCGCAGCCACTTTCTCCAGTACCGCCTTGGCGGCGGCAATGGCCTGGTTGAAGCGGGCCTCGGAGAGCTCGCCATCACCGAAGTGGTTGTTGAGCCAGGTGACGCAGCCCATGTGCAGGCTGTTGAGCAGCTTGGCTTCGCTCTGCTCGCCGATCACCAGCTCGGTGCTGGCGCCGCCGATGTCGATCACCAGCCGATTGCCTTCCCCTGCCGACGTCCAGGAGACTCCTTCATAGATGGTCTTGGCTTCTTCCTCGCCCGAAATGATCTCGATGCTGTGGTTGAGCACCCGTTCCGCTTCGCTGATGAATTCGTCGACGTTGGTGGCCAGGCGCAGGGTGGCGGTGCCCACTACCCGGATGTTGTCGGACGGGATGTCCTGCAACTGCTCGGAGAAGAGGCGCAGACAATCCCAGCCCCGCTCCATGGCGGCACGGTTGAGGCGAAAATCGGCATCGAGGCCCGCGGCGAGGCGTACCTTGCGCTTGACCTTGGTGACGGTGCGCAGGGCACCGGCGACCTCGCGCACCACCAGCATGTGAAAGCTGTTGGAGCCGAGGTCGATGGCGGCATAGAGAGGCGAGTTGTGCAACTTGGCCGATCCCTCAGTTCTTGCGGGGGGGACGACGACGGTTGTTGCTGTTGCCACCGCCCTGGCGATCCCGCATGTTGCGGTTCACCGGCTGGCGGTTGCGGAACACCCGTTTTGGTGCGGTGACGTCATCCAGCAGCGCCTCGCGGTCATACTTGCTGACCGGGATGGGGTGGTGGATGTACTCCTCGATGGCCGGCAGGTTGAAGGCATAGTCTTCACAGGCCAGGCTGATGGAGTGACCGCTTTTGCCGGCGCGGCCGGTACGACCGATGCGGTGGACATAGTCTTCGGCATCGTCGGGCAGGTCGTAGTTGAAGACGTGGGTCACGTCGGGGATGTGCAGACCACGGGCGGCCACGTCGGTGGCGACCAGGATATCCAGGGTACCCTTGGTGAACTCTTCCAGGATCTTCATCCGCTTCTTCTGCGGCACGTCGCCGGTCAGCAGGCCGACGCGGTGGCCGTCGTTCTCCAGCCAGGCGTGAACGTCTTCACAGACGTGCTTGGTGTTGGCGAAGACGATGGCTTTCTCGGGCCACTCCTCTTCCATCAGGGAGAGCAGCAGCAACATCTTGTCTTCGTTGGAGGGGTAGAAGAGCTCCTCCTTGATCCGCACGCCGGTCATCTGTTCCGGTTCGACCTGCACATGTTCCGGGTGGTTCATGTGTTCATAGGCCAGCTCCTGCACCCGCAGGGAGAGGGTGGCGGAGAACAGCATGCTCAGACGCTCGGTGGCGGGGGGCATGCGGCGGAACAGGAAACGGATGTCCTTGATGAAGCCCAGATCGAACATGCGATCCGCTTCGTCCAGAACCACGACCTGGATGTTGCCGAGATCGATGACCTTGGACTTGAAGTAGTCGATGATGCGACCCGTGGTGCCGATAAGGATGTCGACGCCCTGTTCCAGCACGGCCAGCTGCTTGTCGTAGCCTTCGCCACCATAGGCGAGACCGAGCTTGAGCCCGGTGGAGGCGGACATGCTCTCTGCATCGTTATAGATCTGGACGGCCAGCTCCCGGGTCGGGGCCATGATGATGGCGCGGGGCTGGTTGACGAGGCGCGGCCTGGTCAGCGGATGGGTCAGCAAATAGTTGAATGTAGCCGCCAGGAAAGCCAGGGTTTTGCCGGTCCCCGTCTGAGCCTGACCGGCAAGGTCATGACCTTCAACCAGCAGGGGCAGGGACAGTGCCTGGATGGGCGTACAATAGTGAAATCCCTTTGATTCCAGACCAGCCAGAACTTCGGGTTCGAGGCCCATTTGGGCGAATTTTTCGGTCGTTAGATGTGTTTTGCTCATGGCGGTAGGTTATCAGGTTAGGCTTGCAATAATAAACAGGATCATTTCAAATAGGGCAACTATTGCCTTTGTTGAACCATCAATAAAGCCTTAATTACTGACTGGAGTTGGAGATGAGTGACAAGATTGTTCAGCTGAGCGATGCCAGCTTCGAGGCCGATGTAATCAACGCCGACAGCCCTGTTCTGGTCGATTTCTGGGCCGAATGGTGTGGACCGTGCAAGATGATTGCCCCGATCCTGAACGAAGTTGCTCAGGAATATGAAGGTCGCGTGACCGTGGCGAAATTGAACATCGATCATAACGCCGACACTCCGCCCAAGTACGGCATTCGTGGTATCCCGACCCTGCTGCTGTTCAAGAATGGTGAAGTGGCAGCGACCAAGGTCGGCGCCCTGTCCAAGACCCAACTGAAAGAGTTCCTGGACGGCAACCTGTAATAATCAAGAAGGAGCGCATTGCAATAATGCGCTCCTTGTGTTTTATCACCTAGACGCTCACCCTGATTGGTGCTAGTTTATCGCTCGTTTGCTAACCTTTTTGCCTGACTCTTTGCTTAACTACCAGCCTGGCAAGTCAAATCCGATCAGCATCAATCCAGCAGACTGTCTCCTCATTTCAATCCTTGCTTACAGACTTTCACCACTATGAATCTGACTGAACTTAAGAACACTCCTGTGTCCGAGCTGGTCCAGCTTGGCGAATCCATGGGGTTGGAAAATCTGGCTCGGGCGCACAAGAAAGACATTATCTTTGCAATCCTCAAGGCGCACGCCAAGGGCGGCGAGGATATCTTTGGCGACGGTGTGCTGGAAATCCTGACCGACGGTTTCGGTTTCCTGCGCAGTGCAGACGGCTCTTATCTCGCTGGTCCGGATGACATCTATGTCTCCCCGAGCCAGATCCGCCGCTTCAACCTGCGTACCGGCGATACCATTTCCGGCAAGATCCGGCCGCCGAAAGAGGGCGAGCGCTATTTCGCCCTGCTCAAGGTCAACGACGTCAACTACGACCGTCCGGAAAACTCCCGCAACAAGATCCTGTTTGAAAACCTCACTCCCCTGCACGCCAACGAGCGTCTGCGCATGGAGCGTGGCAACGGTTCCACCGAAGACATCACCGCCCGTGTACTGGATCTGGCATCCCCGATCGGCAAGGGCCAGCGCGGTCTCATCGTTGCACCGCCCAAGGCCGGTAAGACCATGCTGCTGCAGAACATCGCCCAGAGCATCGCCTACAACCACCCGGATTGTGAGCTGATCGTGCTGCTGATTGACGAGCGTCCGGAAGAAGTGACCGAGATGCAGCGCATGGTGAAGGGCGAAGTCATCGCCTCCACCTTCGACGAGCCGGCCTCCCGTCACGTCCAGGTCGCCGAAATGGTGATCGAGAAGGCCAAGCGTCTGGTCGAGCACAAGAAGGATGTGGTGATCCTGCTGGACTCCATCACCCGTCTGGCCCGCGCCTACAACACCGTCATCCCGTCTTCCGGCAAGGTGCTGACCGGTGGTGTGGACGCCAACGCCCTGCACCGTCCGAAGCGTTTCTTCGGTGCGGCGCGCAACGTCGAAGAGGGCGGCAGCCTGACCATCATCGCCACCGCGCTGATCGATACCGGCTCCAAGATGGATGAAGTCATCTACGAAGAGTTCAAGGGTACCGGCAACATGGAACTGCACCTCTCGCGCAAGATTGCCGAGAAGCGCGTCTACCCGGCCATCGACATCACCCGCTCCGGCACCCGCAAGGAAGAGCTGCTGACCGCACCGGACGAGCTGCAGAAGATGTGGATCCTGCGCAAGATCATTCACCCCATGGGCGAGATCGACAGCATCGAGTTCCTCATCGACAAGCTGGCTGCGACCAAGACCAACGACGAGTTCTTCGACTCCATGAAGCGTCAACAGAAGTAACAGCCTCTTCAATGACAAAACCGCGGCCCAGGTCGCGGTTTTTGTTTATCTATTTCACGGCTGGCTTAGTAGTATGAAGCCTCGATGTCACAAGGAAAGGGACGTCATGAAGCTGGTGTTGTTCATATGGATGGGTTGGTTGTGGCTGGCGGCCCCGGTGCATGCCGATTCCCCGCCGCAATTGCAGGCTCCCCTGGTGGCGGACGAGGGACTGGAGGGGCATCGGGCGTACCTGGACGGTCGCATGGCGCTCGGGCAGTTTGATGCCATGGACTCGTTGCTCGAGACCCTGTCGGTGGGGCAGCGGGAGTTCCTGTTGTTCCAGTTGCTGGGTGAGCTCAAGTCATCGGGCGCACCGAGCCCGGCGCTGCTGGCCTGGGTGCGGGCACAAGCGGCCAAGGCGCCACAATGGCTGGTGGAAGGGAAGGTGGACGGTTTCCTGGTGCAGCTACCCGCCTATGACTTCCCCGCCGAGGCCCGGCTGGTGCTGAGCCACTGGCAGCAGCTGGCCTGGCAGGACAACTATCGCCAGTTGCTGGAGCAGGATCGCTTCGAC
>NZ_CAWMFQ010000005.1:0-10861 GCF_963866995.1 Aeromonas sp. ZOR0002
GGCAATGGGAGAGGGTGCGCGCCAGCGCCCCCTGATTGCGCAGCACCACGGCGCGGGCCTGCTCCCCCATCTCGCGGCGAGCAGGGGCATCGCCGAGCAGGGTGCTCACCCGGTGGCCGAGCGCCTCGGCGTCCGCCACCACGGCCGCGCCACCCTGGGCCACCAGCTGGCGGGTGATGTCGCTGAAGTTGAAATAGACGGGGCCGGTCAGGCAGGGTTTGCCCAGCGCCGCCGGTTCCAGCAGGTTGTGACCGCCCACGGGCACCAGGCTGCCACCGACAAAGGCTAGATCCGCCGCCGCCAGCATCAGCGGCAGCTCGCCCATGGTGTCACCCAGGTAGATCTTGTCCCTCTCGCCGACCGCTCTGCCCGCCGTACGCCGCACGCAACCGTAGGGGGCGCACAGCTCGGCCACCCGATCGAAACGCTCGGGATGGCGCGGCACCAGGATCAGCAGGGCGGAGGGATGGGCCTTGAGCACCCGATCGAAGGCGGCCAGCACCTGCTCGTCTTCCCCCTGGTGGGTACTGGCGGCGATCCAGACAGGTCGTGCCTCCCCCAGCTGCTGGCGCAGGGCACGGCCCCTGGCCTGCACCTCGTCGCCAAACTGGATGTCGAACTTGATGGAGCCGGTCACCGCCAGCCGGTTGCGCCCTATCCCCAGTCGATGGAAGCGATCTGCATCGTCCTGATGCTGGCAGAGCAGGTGGGTCAGCGGGCGGCTCAGGGCATCGAAGGCACCCTGGAAGCGACCATAGCGCTGACAGGATCGCTCCGAGAGGCGGGCATTGAGGATGGTCACCGGCAGGTGGCGTGCCTCGCAGGCCGCCAGCCAGTTCGGCCATAGCTCGGTCTCCATCACCCAGAGGGCGCGGGGCTTGACGGTGCTCAGAAACGCCGAGACGGCCCAGGGATAGTCGAGAGGCGCATAGCGGTGCACTACCAGATCCCCGAGCTTGGCCGCCTGTTCGGCGCCGGTGCGGGTGGTGGTGGTGAGCAGGATGGGCAGCTCGGGGCGCTCGGCCTTGAGGGCGCGGATGAAGGGGGTGATAGCCAGGGTCTCCCCCACGCTCACCGCATGGATCCAGAGGGGGGCCTCCTGTCCGGTCGGCGGCAATCGTCCCAGATGCTCGGCCCAGCGCGCCCCGAAGCCGGGCTTGCCTTTTTTGGGCTTGTAGAGCGCCAGCAGCGCCAGGGGCAACCCCAGGTGGATCAGCAGGTTGTAGAGCAACCGGTAGATCATGCTAGCTATTACCTGGTTCAGCAGCAGAGGATTCCACCGGCTGCCGCACTATGGTCAGATCTGCCGTTTCACCACGCTCCAGCCGATTTCCCGCCTCGATGACCTGTTCCGGCATCAGCTCGATCAGGCACTTGAGGTGGCCGAACTTGCAGGTGCGCTTGAAGCAGGGGCGGCATTCGATGTCGGTGTGGACGATCTCGACCCTGTCCGCCAGCGGTGGGGTATAGAGGGGCGAGGTGGAGCCGTAGACGCCGATCAGCGGCCGGTTGAGGGCGGCCGCCACGTGCATCAGGCCCGAGTCGTTGGCGATGACCCGACCGGCCAGGGCCATCAGGTCGATCGCCTCGTGCAGGCTGGTCTTGCCCGCCAGCACGTGGCAGTTGGGGCGCGACAGGGGGTTGATCCGATCGCGGATGGTGTTGGCCACGTCCACGTCCTTGCCCGAGCCGAAGATCCACACCTGCCACCCCTCGTCGAGGTGCTTTTGCGCCACCACGGCGTAGTGCCCTTCCGGCCAACGTTTGGCCGGGCCGAACTCGGCCCCCGGACAGAGCACCAGCACAGGGCGGGCACGATTCAGGCCGAGCCGCTCCAGCGCCTTGCCCTGGTTGATGAGATCCACGTGCAGGGAGGGATGGGGAATAGCGGGAATATCGTCCCGACTCTTCATCTGCCCCTTGGGATAGGCCAGAGCCACATAGCCTTCCACCATCAGCGGAAAGGCCTGCTTGTTGCTACGCATGTCGTTGAGCAGACCGAAGCGGTGCTCCCCCTTCCAGCCGGTGCGCACCGGGATCCTGGCAAACCAGGGGATGAGGGCCGACTTCATGGAGTTTGGCTGGATGATGGCCTGATCGTACTGCTCGGCGGCCAACTGCTTGCCAAGGCGGCGGCGTGCCCCCAGCTTGAAGTCACCGTGGCCAAGCGGCATGGGGATGGCCTTGTCCACCTCGGGCATGCGCTCCAGCAGCGCAACGCACCAGGCCGGCGCCATCACATGGAGCTCGCTGCCCGGGTGGTTGCTCTTGAGCGCCTTGTAGAGGCTCTGGGACATCACCATGTCGCCGACCCAGGAGGGGCCGATCACCAATATCTTCATCGCGCGTCTTCTCTCGGGACTGGCCCGGCTGTTGATCGTTACTGGGCGAGATTATGCCCCAAGAAAGGCCGAAGAAATAACAGAAGATACCCGTCTGCCCCCGCAAAACGCCTCCCTGGCAGGATCTGCTCCCCCGCGCATCCCTCCTGAGGCCCTCTTCCACCCGGACACAGCGTGCCCTGGGCCACCAACTGCCGGGTAGCAGAGATCTCCCTTCCCCCGCATTCAAAAGCGGGCCCACCAGGCCCTCGGGTCATGCCCCGCGCGGGGTTTTAGGCTAGAATGGGCGCCAATCCGAGCATGACCCGCCCGCCGGGCACCAACAAGAGTCCCTTGCCTGTGAAAAAACCGACCCTGGCGGCCGTCCTGATCGTCAAGAACGAAGCCGACAACCTCCGTGCCTGCCTCGCCTCCCTCGAAGGCCTGGCGGATGAAATCGTCATTCTCGACTCCGGCAGTCAGGATGACACCCCGGCCATCGCCGCCGAATTTGGCGCCCGCTTCTTCGTCAACACCACCTGGCCCGGTTTCGGCCGTCAGCGCCGCCTCGCCCAGTCCCATGTCCAGTCGGAGTGGGTGCTGTGGCTGGACGCGGACGAGCGGCTCACCCCCGAACTCAGGGAAGCCATCCAGGGGGTCATGGCCAACCCGGCCAGCGACACCATCTACTCCATCCCGCGCCTCTCCTGGGTGTTCGGCCGCTTCATCCGCCACAGCGGCTGGTACCCGGATCGGGTGCTGCGCCTCTACCCCAAGGCGCTGACCGGCTACAACGAGGCGCTGGTACACGAGAAGGTGGAGGTGTGCGCCAACATGAAGATCGTCAACCTGCAGGGCGACCTCCTCCACTACACCTACCGGGATCTGGAACACTACCTGGTCAAATCCGCCGGCTACGCCAGGGCCTGGGCCGATCAGCGCACCGCCCGCGGCAAGAAGGGATCCCTCGGCCAGGGGCTGGTCCACGCCGTCGGCTGCTTCCTCAAGATGTACCTGCTCAAGGCCGGTTTCCTCGACGGCAAGCAGGGCCTGCTGCTGGCCATCCTCTCCGCCCACTCCACCTTCGTCAAATACGCCGATCTCTGGGTTCGCCAGCAGCCCCAGCAGCCGAAATAGGGCATCGCGCCTCAAACATCGCATTAATCACTCACCCCTTGTTCCAGCGGGACAAGGGGCAAACCCTATTGCCGTGGAGCGGGCGCAGCCCTCGCGGGGCCGCTCACGGCGCAAACCCGGGCGCCACGGACGAAAACTGGCCGCTATAAGCCGAATGCATGGATATTGGCAACATGACCCGACTCCGGCTTATACCGACAGGTTTCCCCTGCCCGGGGCCCGGGCAGGCCCGTCAAGGGGGCTGTCGGGGACCACGCCCGGTAGGCCGGTCTACCAGCAGGGCGCATCCCCATACAAGACAGGGCCCCGCGGGGCCCTGTCTGTATGTTCTGTGTGCGCTCTCAGCGCTCGGCGCGCCAGAAGGGCGGCGCCCAGCGGGCGATCTCTGCCGCCATGGCCTTGGGATCGAGCTGGCTCATGTCCTCCGGGTGGTCGCTGTCTTCCGGCGGGCTGAAGGGCAGATGGCGCCCCTCGCCATTGAGCGGCCGCCAGCGCAGCGGCGTCGCCGAACGGTGTGCCGGGAAGAAGCCGACGGTCGGCACGTCCATGGCCGCGGCGATGTGCAGGGGCCCAGTGCTGCCCGCCACGAACAGGGCGGCGTTGGCCATCACCTGGCAGAACTTCGGCAGCCCCTCGTCGGAGCGATAGATCCAGCCGTTGCCCCCATGGGCCAGCAGTTCGGCCGCCAACTGCTCCGCCTTCCCCTCCTCCCCCGGGCCTGCCGTCAGCACGCACTGCAACTCGGGACAGGCCTGGTTGAGCTTGATGATGAGGCGCGAGTACTGCTCGATGGAGAGGTTGTTGGCCGAGCCGCCGCTGCCCGCATGCACCATCAGCCAGGGGCGGCAGGCGTCGAGCCTGAGACGGGCGGCGACCTGCTCGCGCACCTGCAGCAGGCTCTCGGGGTCGAAGCCGAGGTAGGGTCCTTGTGGCTCTACCACGGCCTGATGCTGATCGGCGAGGAAGCGGCGTACCAGATCCAGGTTGTATTCGTACTCCGGCTTCTGGGAGCGGGAGCGGCGCTGCACCAGGCGCTGGTTGTAGAGCACCTGGGCCAGCTTGGTGGCCGGGGCCAGCCGGTAGGGAATATGCGCCTTCCACACCAGCTTGGCATTGCGGGTGTTGGAGAAGAGGCAGATGGAGGCATCGAAGGCGGCCGCCTTGATGCGCGCCAGCAGGGCGCGTTGCTGCTCCTTGTCGGCCCGGGCACCCGGATCCAGGATGATCTCGTCGATCCAGGGGCAGAGGCGGGCCAAGGGCGCCGTGTAGGCGGGAACCAGGGCAGTCACATGACACTCCATGGAGCGCTTGAGCATGGCAAAGCTCGGCCACGCCAGCATGAAGTCACCAATCTTGTCATTGCGGACTACCAGAATACGTTTCATAAAAAATCCCTATGCTCCCTGTCACCAGCGAAGGAGGCTTGATGCGCGATGCGGGTATTCTTGCCTGATGCAGGGCGATTCTCAAGCGAAGACGCCACGGGGCCCCGATTTGTGCGACCCCGGCCGCCGATCAGCGCCAGAAATCCGCGCCATCCCGGTCGCGACAAACCGGCAACAGCCCCTATAATGCGACCAGTTTTCCGGTTTCAGGAATCAGCAGCATGACCAACAAGGTAATCTATCCCGGCACCTTCGACCCCATCACCAACGGCCATACCGATCTCATTGGCCGCGCCGCCAGACTGTTCGACGAGGTGGTGGTCGGGGTGGCCAACAGCCCGAGCAAACGGCCGCTGTTCGATCTCGAGGAGCGCGTTCAGCTGGCCCGGCAGGTGACGGCTCACCTGCCCAACGTCAAGGTGGTGGGCTTCTCCGGCCTGCTGGTGGATTTTGCCAGGGAGCAGCAGGCCAACGTGCTGATCCGCGGCCTGCGCGCCGTCTCCGACTTCGAATACGAGTTCCAGCTCGCCAACATGAACCGTCGCCTGATGCCCACCCTGGAGAGCGTCTTCCTTACCCCGGCGGAGGAGAACTCCTTCATCTCCTCCACCCTGGTGAAGGAGGTGGCGCTGCACGGAGGTGACATCCACCAGTTCGTCGACCCCCTGGTGGCTCAGGCCATCGCCGCCAGGCAGCAGCGCTAATCCCCTCCCCTGATGGGCAGAAACGAACAAGGGCTACCCGCGGGTAGCCCTTGTTGCATCAAGGCACTGCACGCCTAGCTGCGGGCAAACTGCTGGCGGATCGCCAGCTCCAGCTGATCGAGCCACTCGTAACGGCGCCGGTACATGGCCCGCTTCTTGGCGGCCACCTCCTCCAGCGGCTTGCGCACCACGGGTTGCAGCCGCACGAAGTTGGCGTCCTGATCGAGGGCGCCAAACTCCTGCCACAGCTCGTCGTAGTCCGCCTGCAGGCAGGCTTTCTTCTTCTTGCTGTACCGTCTTGCCTGGAAGATGTGGGCCTTCATGCGCACCGCACAGACCCGGTGGGCCCCCATGGCCCCGGCCAGCGCCATCACCAGCATCACCACCAGCGACTTGGGTCTCAGACCCTGACCCGCCCGGGTCAATGCCCGCACCTGCTCCTGGGGCTGCTCGACACAGGGCTCTGGCCCCTGCACCGACCCGATCACCAGGGCCAGCTCCTGTTCGTTGCCCGCCAGGGAGAAGGCACAGCTGTAGAGTCGCTCCCCCCGCGCGTTGACGATGGAGAGGGCCAGCTCCGCCTCCCTGCGGAAGGTGCCGTCGTGACGCAGCACGATGCGCCAGCCGCCATCGGGATAATGGCCCAGCACTATCCCCTCCCCCAGATAGAGCGGGTCGATGAGCTCGGGGTACAGGCCCAGCAGCAGGCGGTAGTGATCCTCCACCATCTTGACCCGCTGGTTCACCGTCGAGCAGGCGAAGCGATAGGGGCGCATCGGCTTGTCGAGCAGCTCGGGGTGGCGGGCGGGAAGCGCCCGCAGGGGGGCGCTCTGGAACAGCTCGAACACCCGGTTCAACTGCGCACGGTAGAGCAGACTGCGCAGCAAAAACTTGCCGCGATTGAAGGTCTTGCGGGCGCTGTCTTCGGGATAGAGGAAGCGGGCCATATCGTGGGCACAATAGTGCCCCTGCCGGGATAAATGTTCCCAGTCTATTGATTTAGCTGTCATTTTATTACCTCGCAGCCTGAACTGGCGAGATAGTAGTCATGGGCTGACGCCGCTTCAACAGACCGGAAATACTCTCTTACAACTTGGCCGGTTCCGGCTCAAAAATCCCGCTTTCAGCGTTGGCAGTGGGAGCAGAACACCGTGGTTCGCTGGCCCATCTTCACCTCGGTGAGCAGGGTGTGGCAGTGGAAACAGGGCTGGCCGCCACGGCCGTAAACCTGCAGCTGCTGGACGAAATAGCCCGGCTTGCCGTCGGCGCTGGTGAAATCCTTGAGGGTGGTGCCCCCCTGGCGAATGGCCTCGGCCAACACCCGCTTGATCTCGCTCACCAGGGTGCCCAGCCGCTCGGCGCTGATGTTGCCCGCCGCCCGCCTGGGATGAATGCCGGCGGCATAGAGCGCCTCGTTGGCGTAGATGTTGCCTACCCCGACCACCACGTGGTTGTCCATCAGGAACTGCTTGATGGCGGTGCTGCGCCCCTTCGCCCGCTCCCGCAGGTAATCGGCATGGAAGGCGTCGGTGAGGGGTTCCGGCCCCAGCTTGGCGAGCAGGGCATGGGCCTCGGCCGGTTCGCGGGTCCACAGCAGGGCGCCAAAACGGCGCGGATCGTTGAGCCGCAGCAGCTTGCCGTTGGCCAGCTCGATATCCACATGATCGTGCTTCTCGGCCGGGGTGCCGATGTCCAGCACCCGCAGGCTGCCGGACATCCCGAGATGCAGGATGGCGGTGCCGAAGTCGGTCTCCAGCAACAGGTATTTGGCGCGGCGGCTGACGCGGTGGATGACGAGATCCACCAGCTCCTGGATCTCGCCGGGCACGGGCCAACGCAGGCGGCCGTCCCGCACCACCACGCGGGTCACCTTAATGCCGGTAAGCCAGGGGGAGATGCCCTGGCGGCTGACTTCGACTTCCGGTAATTCAGGCATGGGCGATCTCTCGTTCTCGTTCAGGGAATGGGACGCATCAGGTCACGGTATTGCGCCTGACTCAAGCTGAGCCAGGTCGAGGAGGGCAGCAGAGCGGCAAACTTGCCGTCGTCCTGATAGAGCCCGACTTCCACCGGATCACTCTGTCCGGCGATCCAGATCTTGAGGGTCACCGGGGTGCCGCGCACGGGCTCGCCGGGGGGCAGCAGCCAGCCTTGCCACATCTCGATGCGGGCCGCCAGCTGGGCGCTGCCAAGCCCCAGATCCGGCGCGCTGCGCCAGCCCTGGCCGATACGCTCTATCTGCCAGCTCGGCCCCTGCCAGGTCAGCACCACGGCACTCTCCGGCAACAGCGGACGCGCGCGTTTGGCACTGTTCTCCTGCTGGGCCTGCTCCAGCCGGTGCAACAGGGTAATGACGATCAACACGACCACGATGATCACGTTGTTCCAGCCTTTGCGGCTCAGTTTGAACATGGCTAGCCTCCCTTCGAATCGGCAGTGTACTGAATTCCAGCCATAAAAAAACCCGGCACGAGGCCGGGTTTTTGCAGCGAAACCAAGTAATTACTTGATTTTGCCTTCTTTGTAGATCACATGCTGACGAATCACGGGATCAAATTTCTTGATCTCCATTTTTTCGGGCATGGTGCGCTTGTTCTTGGTAGTGGTATAGAAGTGACCAGTACCGGCGCTGGAGTTCAGGCGAATCTTATCGCGAATACCTTTAGCCATGATCTAATTCCTTATACCTTAACGCCGCTGGCACGCAGTTCAGCCAGAACCACTTCAACGCCGCGCTTGTCGATGATACGCATGCCTTTTGCGGATACGCGCAGGCTCACGAAGCGTTTTTCACTCTCAACCCAGAAACGGTGAGTGTGCAGGTTCGGCAGGAAACGACGCTTGGTAGCGTTGTTAGCGTGCGAACGGTTGTTACCAACTGCCGGGCGCTTGCCGGTTACTTGGCATACTCTAGACATGTCAGTCTCTCCAAATCTTACTTCATTGCTCGAGCAAATATCTGCCCCGCTGGCCTTCGATTGCGGGGCAAACAGAAGGCGGCATTTTATACAGCATCCGTGATCAAAGATCAACTAATACAGTGCCAGAGCCCAGTCACAACCAACCACGCTCTGCGAAAGAAACCGTGATGCCATCACCGATCACCAGGTGATCAAGCACTCTGATATCGACCAGGGCCAGGGCGGCCTGGATCCGATCCGTGATCTGGCGGTCCGCCCGACTGGGCTCGGCCACGCCGGACGGGTGATTATGCGCCAGAATCACGGCGGCTGCATTATGTTTGAGCGCGATCTGCACGATTTCTCTGGGCCAGACGCTCGCCGAGTCGAGGGTGCCGTAAAAAAGTTCGACAAACCGGATGACCCTGTGCTGGTTGTCGAGCAGCAGCAGGGCGAACACCTCCCTCCCCCGATCCCGCAACTGGGCTTGCAGAAAGTCACGGGTAAGCCCGGGCGAGGTGAGCGCCTCTCCCCGTTGCAACTGTTCGGCCAGATGGCGCCGCCCCATCTCCAGTACCGCCTGCAACTGGGCATACTTGGCAGGTCCCAGCCCGTGAGCGCCACAAAAATCCTGCTGCTCGGCTCCCAGCAGTGCCCGCAGGGAACCAAACTGCTGCAACAACTGGCGAGAGAGATCCACCGCACTCAACCCACTGACCCCGGTGCGCAAGAAGATGGCCAGCAGTTCGGCATCGGAGAGCGTCGCCGCCCCTCGGCGCAGCAGCTTTTCCCTCGGGCGCTCCTCTTCCGGCCACTCCTTGATGCTCATTTGTCTCTCCCTGATGGCTATTGAGAGAAAACATAGCAAAGAATCCCGCGAGCCCGACCACAACTCCCCCATGTCAGCCTCTGTCGCCACCCATTGCCTGTGCTATCTTAGCCGACCAGTCAGAGTGAGCCGGAAGAGAAGCAGCAGATGAGATTGGCCGATAAACGCATCCTGTTGGGTGTCAGTGGCGGGATCGCCGCCTACAAGAGTGCCGAACTGGTACGTCGCCTGAAAGATCAGGGGGCCGAGGTGCGAGTGGTGATGACCCGCTCCGCCAAGGAGTTCATCACCCCGCTGACCCTGCAAGCCGTCTCAGGCCACCCGGTGGCCGACAGTCTGCTCGACCCGGCTGCCGAGGCGGGCATGGGCCACATCGAGCTGGCCAAGTGGGCCGATCTGGTGCTGATCGCCCCCGCCAGCGCCAATCTGATGGCCCGCATGGCCGCCGGCATGGCGGACGAACTGCTCACCACCCTCTGCCTGGCCACCCCGGCGACTGTCGCCCTGGCGCCAGCCATGAACCAGCAGATGTATCGCAACGCCGCTACCCAGGCCAACCTTCAGACCCTAGCCGAGCGCGGCATTCAGCTGTGGGGGCCGGATTCCGGCAGCCAGGCCTGCGGCGACGTGGGCCCGGGCCGGATGCTGGATCCCCTGGAACTGGTGGAACGCTGCTGCCAGCAGCTCGCCGCCGAACCGCTCCTGGCCGGCGTCAGGCTGCTGCTCACTGCCGGGCCGACCCGGGAGGCGCTGGATCCGGTGCGCTATATCAGCAACCACAGCTCCGGCAAGATGGGCTACGCCATCGCCCGCGCCGCGCGCGAAGCGGGCGCGGAGGTGACCCTGGTGAGCGGCCCGGTGGCACTGGCCACCCCGGCCGGCGTTACCCGCATCGATGTGGAGAGTGCCCTGCAGATGCACGAAGCGGTGATGAGCCGGGTCGGTGAGTGCGACCTCTTTATCGGCTGCGCTGCCGTCGCCGACTACCGTCCCGCCCAGGTGGCCGAGCAAAAGATCAAGAAGACCGGCGACAACGACCAGATGCAGCTGACCCTGGTCAAAAACCCCGACATCATCGCCGATGTGGGGGCGTTGTCAGACAAACCCTTCACCGTCGGATTTGCCGCCGAAACCGTGGATGTGGAACAATACGCCCTCGACAAACTTCGACGTAAGCGGCTGGACATGATCGCCGCCAACGATGTGTCCCGTGCAGGCCAGGGTTTCAATGCCGATGACAACGCCCTGACCGTCTTCTGGCAAGGGGGTCAAGCCGCCCTGCCCCTGGCCGATAAGCTGACGCTGGCCCGTCATCTTGTCGCCCTGATTGCACGCCATTATCGACCCTGAGCCCATTGAACATGCCGGGAGCCCCAGGCTCCTGCAGTACCACCCGATCGCCAGGCGATCCAATTGAAAAAGATTCATGACGACACAAATTGAACTGAAAATCCTGGATGCCCGCATCGGCACCGACTTCCCGCTGCCCGCTTACGCCACACCGGGCTCCGCTGGCATGGACTTGCGCGCCCTGCTGGATGCCCCGCTGACCCTGGCCCCAGGCGACACCACGCTGGTGCCGACC
>NZ_CAWMFQ010000005.1:10901-12021 GCF_963866995.1 Aeromonas sp. ZOR0002
GCTGGTGCCGACCGGGCTGGCCATTCACATCCAGGATCCGGGTCTGTGCGCCACCATCCTGCCCCGCTCCGGCCTCGGCCATAAGCACGGCATCGTGCTGGGCAACCTGGTCGGCCTCATCGACTCCGACTACCAGGGTCAGTTGATGGTCTCGGTCTGGAACCGTGGCAACGACAGCTTCACCATGCAGCCTGGCGAGCGCATCGCCCAGCTGGTGATCCTGCCGGTGGTACAGGCCAGCTTCCAGTTGGTCGACGAATTCAATCAGAGTGAACGGGGTGAAGGCGGGTTTGGTTCTTCTGGTCGCCAATAACAAGACCACACGGCCCCCTGGGGCACGTGCCAAATAATAGAATCAAGCCATTGTTTTTTTAGGGGAATCCATGGCAAGCAGTAACCAGAAACAGAGTCGGCGCGATCAGATCCTGCAGGCACTCGCCCACATGCTGGAAACCAGCCCGGGCCAGCGCATCACCACGGCACGCCTCGCGGCCGAGGTGGGCGTGTCCGAGGCGGCCCTCTACCGGCATTTTCCCAGCAAGGCGAGGATGTTCGAGGGGCTGATCGACTTTATCGAGGATTCCCTGCTGTCACGGGTCAACCTGATCATGGCCGAAGAGAAGGACACCATGGCCCGCTGCCATCACATACTGCAGCTGCTGCTGGTGTTCGCCGAGCGCAACCCCGGCATCACCCGCATTCTCAATGGCGATGCCCTGCTGGGCGAACACGATCGGCTGCGGGATCGCATCAGCATTCTGTTCGACAAGCTGGAGACCCAGATCAAGCAGGTACTGCGCGAGAAACGGCTGCGGGAAGGCCAGGGCTTCCAGCTCGACGAGACCATGCTGGCCAACCTGCTGCTGGCCTATACCGAGGGCCGCATCAGCCAGTTCGTCCGCTCGGAGTTCAAAATCAAGCCCACTGCCGGGTTTGAAGATCAGTGGCAGTTTATCCGCAGCCAGCTGCTGCAAAGCTGAGCCAGCAGACCGCATCAACCAATGCACGTCCGCTCGGAGTTCAAAATCAAGCCCACCGCCGGGTTTGAAGATCAGTGGCAGTTCATCCGCAGCCAGCAGCTGCAAAGCTGAGCCAGCAGACCGCATCAACCAATGCACGT
>NZ_CAWMFQ010000006.1:0-14634 GCF_963866995.1 Aeromonas sp. ZOR0002
CAGCGGCCCCAGCGGCCCCAGCGGCCCCAGCGGCCCCATCCGGCCAGGTGTGCTTCCCTGTGAGGCGCCCTGCCACCTGTCGTCCTATCCGGCCAGGCGTGCAGCATAAGGGCCTCCTGCCCCCGGTCTCCCCCTTTGATACCGCAGCGCATCCCGTCCCAGACCAGCGTGTGCTGGCGCGCGGCCCCTCCCTTCTCCACTCGGCCTGACTGGTAAAACCAGCCCATCCGGCCATGAGCGTTGCCATGGGGGGGCCACAATGCCAGAATCGGGCCCTTGCACGATTTCAGGGCCGCCGGCCCGCAGACAAAGGATCCCCCATGGCCACCACCCTCTATGGCATCAAGAACTGCGACACCATCAAGAAGGCCCGCAAGTGGCTGGAGGAGGCGGGTATCGATTACCGCTTTCATGATCACCGCGCCGACGGTCTGAGCCCGGAACAGCTCGATCTCTGGCTCGCCAAGCTGGGCTGGGAAGCCCTGCTCAACACCCGTGGCACCACCTTCCGCGCCCTGCCGGAAGCAGAAAAACAGGGGCTCGACACCGCCAAGGCCCGTGACCTGCTGCTGGCCCACCCGGCCATGATCAAGCGCCCGCTGCTGGACCAGGACGGCACCCTGACCCTGGGCTTCAAGGCAGACCTCTATCAATCCCTCTTCTCCCGTTAACTTTTTCTGTTAAGGAACACCGATGTCGGACGTCATCACACTGGCCAAGGATCTGATCAGCCGCCCCTCCGTGACCCCCCTGGATGAAGGGTGCCAGACCCTGATGGCGGAGCGCCTCGCGCGCCTGGGGTTCGTCATCGAACCCATGGTCTTTGAGGACACCACCAACCTCTGGGCACGCCGTGGCAGCGAGGGTCCCCTCTTCTGCTTCGCCGGCCACACCGACGTGGTACCCGCCGGCCCCCTGGAGAAGTGGGACACCCCGCCATTCGAGCCGACCATCAAGGACGGCATGCTCCATGGCCGGGGCGCCGCCGACATGAAGGGGTCTCTGGCCGCCATGGTGGTGGCGACCGAGCGCTTCGTGGCCGAGCACCCGGACCACAAGGGCTCCATCGCGTTTCTCATCACCTCGGATGAAGAGGGGCCCTTCATCAACGGCACGGTACGCGTCATCGACACCCTGGAGGCACGCAACGAGAAGATCCGCTGGTGCATCGTCGGCGAACCCTCCTCCACCGCCCAGGTCGGGGACGTGGTGAAGAACGGCCGTCGCGGCTCCATCACCGGCGATCTGCTGGTGCGCGGGGTGCAGGGCCACGTCGCCTACCCCCATCTGGCGGACAACCCCATCCACAAGGCGGCCCCGGCGCTGGCGGAGCTCGCCGCCATCGAGTGGGACAAGGGCAACGCCTACTTCCCCCCCACCAGCTTCCAGATCGCCAACATCCAGGGCGGCACCGGCGCCTCCAACGTCATCCCGGGGGAGTTGCAGGTCCAGTTCAACTTCCGCTTCAGCACCGAGCTCACCGATGCGGCTATCCGCGAGCGGGTCGAGGCGCTGCTGACCCGTCACGGCCTGGACTTCGAGCTGAAGTGGACCCTCTCCGGCCAGCCCTTCCTGACGGACACCGGCGCCCTGCTGGACGCCACCGTCGCCGCCGTGGCGGCAGTGAACGGCCAGCAGCCGGCCCTGCTCACCACGGGGGGCACATCCGATGGGCGCTTCATCGCTCCCACCGGGGCGGAAGTCATCGAGCTCGGCCCGGTCAACGCCACCATCCACAAGGTGAACGAGTGCGTGAAGGCGGACGACCTGGATCTGCTGGCGGACATGTACCAAGGAGTGCTGGCACGACTGCTGGCATGAGCAGCGCTCCGGACAAGAGAGACCAGACCATGAATCAGGATCAACTGCTTGGGCTGGATGAGAGCCACCTCATCCTGGTGGGGCGCGGCCCCCATCGTCTGACCGCCGCCACCGCGGCGGCCTTCAACGACATGCAGGTGGCTGCCGCCCATGCCGGTTTCAACCTGCAGGCGGCCTCCAGCTGGCGCGGCTTCGAGCGCCAGCTCGCCATCTGGAACGGCAAATGGCGCGGGGAGCGCCCTCTGCTGGATGCGCACAACCAGCCCCTCGATGCCCTGCAACTGGGCGAGACCGAGCGACTGCACGCCATCCTGCACTGGAGCGCCCTGCCCGGCACCAGCCGCCATCACTGGGGCACGGATCTCGACATCTACGATCCGGACTGCCTCCCCGCCGGCACCCGGCTCGCGCTGGAACCCTGGGAGTACGAGGCGGGCGGCTGGTTTGCCGATTTGCGCGAATGGCTGGACGATCACATGAACGACTTCGGCTTCTTCCTGCCCTATGCAAAAGGGGAGCAACCGGCTCAGGGGGTGGCCTACGAGCCCTGGCACCTGAGCTTCGCGCCCGAATCCGACGGGCTGGCCCTGGATCCGGCGGCGCTGGCGCTTTGTCTGGAACGGGCGGATATTGAAGGCAAGGAGTGCATCCTGGCTCATCTCGACGAGATCCTGGCCCGCTATGTAACCCCGGCACACCACGAAAGGAGATTCTGATGAGCTTGTGGTTATGGATAGGCTTGCCGCTGCTGTTTCTGCTCGGCCTGTTTCTCAACGCCATCAAGGACATGAAGCAGCTCGAGAAACAGCTGCCCAAGTACAAGGACAAGATCCGGGAGGTCAAGGACGACGAGGACGACTGACCCCCTCGCAGGAGCCCGTCGGCGCTCCTGCCCCCTTCCCGTCCACGGCATTTTTTCGCCCTCTGTCGCCCCCCTCTGCCTGCACTGAAAGCCCCATCCATTGCCCCCTTTCCCTGCGCTTTCCCGCGCGGGCACGCCACCCTCGCCCTGCTTGAAAACTGCGCAACAAACGTAAAAAACTGCAAAACAATGCACAATTAAGCCACACAAAGGGGGTCAATCTGCATATAATGTGCCTGTTTTGCAGCCCGCCATAAGGAGTTCGCCATTGGATGCCACCACCGTCAACAGTTTCTTCTTCATCGGTGCCCTGTTGGTGGGCGCCAGTGTCCTGTTGAGCGCGCTCTCCTCCAGAGTCGGCATCCCCATCCTGGTCATCTTCCTCGCCGTCGGCATGCTGGCGGGTGAGGATGGTCCCGGCGGCATCCACTTCGCCGACTACTCGGTCGCCTACCTGGTGGGCAACCTGGCGCTGGCCATCATTCTGCTGGACGGCGGCATGCGCACCCGGGTCTCCTCCTTTCGGGTCGCACTCTGGCCCGCGCTCTCGCTGGCCACGGTCGGGGTGGCCATCACCACCGGCCTCACGGGTCTCGCCGCCGCCTGGCTGTTCGACCTCAACCTGATGCAGGGGATGCTCATCGGTGCCATCGTCGGCTCCACCGATGCGGCGGCGGTCTTCTCCCTGCTCGGCGGGCGCAGCCTCAACGAGCGGGTCAGCGCCACCCTGGAGATTGAGTCGGGCAGCAACGATCCCATGGCGGTCTTTCTCACCGTCACCCTGATCGAGGTGCTGGCCACCGCCCAGCAGGGGCTGGATGCCGGCTTCCTGCTGCTGCAACTCGTCAAGCAGTTTGGTCTGGGCGCTGGCATCGGCCTTGCGGGGGGCTGGCTGCTGTGGAAACTCATCAACAGTGCCAAGCTCGCCCCCGGTCTCTATCCCCTGCTCACCGTGAGCGGCGGCCTGCTCATCTTCGCCCTCACTACGGCGGTGGGGGGCAGCGGCATCCTCGCCATCTACCTCACCGGCCTGCTGCTTGGCAACCTCTCCCTGCGCAGCCGCAGCACCACCCTCTCCGTGCTGGACGGCCTGACCTGGCTCAGCCAGATCGGCATGTTCCTGGTGCTGGGGCTGCTCGCCTCGCCCCACAAGCTGCTGCCCATCGCCCTGCCGGCGCTGGCCCTGGCCATGTGGATGATCCTGTTTGCCCGTCCGGTGTCGGTCTGGATTGGACTGCTGCCGTTCAAGAACTTCGCGCCGCGCGAGCGCTGGTTCATCTCCTGGGTGGGGCTGCGCGGCGCCGTGCCCATCATCCTGGCGGTCTTCCCCATGATGGCGGGGCTGCCCAATGCCCAGCTCTACTTCAATGTCGCCTTCTTCGTGGTGCTGGTTTCGCTGATCCTGCAGGGCAGCTCGCTGCCGCTGGCATCAAAGCTGGCGCGAGTGGAGGTGCCCGCACCGCCCTCTCCCATCAACCGCTCTGGGCTGGAAATCGATCTCGACAGCCAGTGGGAGACCTTCGTCTATCGCCTGAGCGCCGAGAAGTGGTGCATCGGCTCCCCCTTGCGAGAGCTGCGCATGCCCCAGGGCACCCGCATCTGCGCCCTGTTCCGCGGCCAGGAGCTGCTCCACCCCTCGGGCAGTACCCGCCTGCAATCCGATGACATCCTCTGCGTCATCGGCCACGAGCACGACCTGCCCGCCCTCGGTCAGCTCTTCAGCCAGGCGCCGGAGCAGGACCTGGGCCCGCGCTTCTTCGGTGACTTCCTGCTGGAGGCCAACGCCAGGCTGGTGGATCTCGCCCCGCTCTACGGGCTGGATGTGAGCGAGGTGGCGGATCAGAGCCTCGGCGATTTTATTGCCCATCAGTTGGGCGATAATCTGGTGGTCGGTGACCATGTCGCCTGGCAGGGACTGCTCTGGACGGTGGCGGAAATGGAAGAGGGTGAACCCCGCAAGATAGGGGTGCGCTTCCTGGAAGAAGACCCCGTCTAGGCGCCGGCCATCGTAGCCCGCATTTGTGTGAGAAGGGAGTGAACCATGCCTTATCAAACCCTGTTGTCCGGTCTGTATCCTCCCTCGCCCAAGCTGGGCCTCATCGAGGGTTTCTTTGGCAAGGGCTGGAGCTGGGAAGCCCGTGCCCGCTACGCCCAGTGGCTGCCCCGCCACGGCTATGGCTTCTACCTCTACGCCCCCAAGGAAGACGGCTACCTGCGCAAGCACTGGGCCACACCCTGGCCCGCCGACCAGCTTGAAGCCCTGTGCCAGCTCGCCCGCCAGTGCCGGGAGAACGGGCTGGCCTTCGGGGTGGGCCTGAGCCCCATGGGGGCCCATCACGACTATGCCCGCCAGCGACCCGCCCTGCTGGAGAAGGTGAGGCTCATCGAGGAGGCGCTCAAGCCCGATATCCTGGCGATCCTGTTTGACGACATGAAGGGGGACACCCCGGATCTCGCCCACTGGCAGCTCACCATCGCCCACGACATCGCGGCCCACACCGGCGCAGGCCGCCTGCTGTTCTGCCCCAGCTACTACAGCACGGATCCGGTGCTGGAGAAGGTGTTCGGTGCCATGCCCCCCCACTATCTGCAGGATCTGGGTCAGGGGCTCGACAGGCGCATCGATGTCTTCTGGACCGGCCCCAAAGTCTGCTCCACCGAGTATCCGGCTGCCCACCTCAAACAGGCCGCCGACTGGCTCCATCGCAAGCCCTTCCTGTGGGACAACTATCCGGTCAATGACGGCAGCAAGGCGAGCAGCTTCCTGCACCTGCGCGCCTTCGAAAACCGTCCGGCAGAGCTGGCGGATCTCGTGAGCGGCCATGCGGTCAATCCCATGAAACAGGCGGCCCTCTCGGCACTGCCGCTCGCCACCCTGCCCATGAGCTACAAACTCGGCAAGCAGTACGATCCTGACAAGGCGCTGCACGCCTCCCTCAACGCCACCTGCGGGCCGCAGATCTCCGCCATGATCCAGGCAGACCTGCCGCTCTTCCAGGACATCGGTCTGGCCCAGCTCACCCCCGAGCAGGTCATCCACCTCAAGAGCCGCTACCTGCCGTTCCAGGATCAGGCCTGCGTGAACGAGATCCTGCGCTGGCTGGCCGGGGAATACGTGTTCGATCCGGACTGCCTGACCGACTGACCTCATGAGTCCATGAAAAGTGGGGTCATGAAAAAACGGGCCCATGTAAAAGGCCACCTCCCGGACAGGGAGGTGGCCTTTTTGCATCATCTCTCTTCAGGTGCCCCATGGCGTCACATAGGGCGGCAGATTGAGCGGGTGTTTAACCGAACGCCAGCCAGACCCCGACAAACAGCATGAGAGAGCCCGCGATCCGGTTCATCAGAGTGACATTGCCGCTCTTGGCGAGGAAATGGCGCAAGGTGCGGCCACCGCTGGCATAGAGCATCAGGCAGGAGAACTCGATGACCAGGATGAGCGCGACCAGGGCCCCTATCTGGGGTGCCATCGGCTTGGCCGCATTGATGAAGGGGGGCAGCAGGGAGACCATGAAGGCCCACCCCTTGGGGTTGGCGATGGCGGTCACGAAACCCTGCACGGCCAGTCCCATGGGGCTGGTCTGCTGACCCGCCGAGAGATCCGCCGGGATGGCCATCTTGCCCTTGGCCTGCCACATCTGGATGCCAAGCCAGACCAGGTAGGCGCCACCTACATATTTGAATGCAGAGAACAGGGCCGGGTAGTTGAGCATGACTGCCGCCACCCCGACCACCGACAGCACGGAGACCAGGCCGACGCCGACAAGCTCCCCCCACATCATGTGCAGGGTACGGCGCACCCCCAGACTCATGCCCAGGGTCATCGCCAGGGTCATGCACATACCGGGGGTTACTGAGACAAAAAAGAACGTGGGAATAAAGAGCGCCAAGATGGCGGGATCAATCCAGTCGGACACACTACACCTCCAGGGTAACAAGCAGACGATCTTGCCTATCACACTCTTTTAACACAAGAAAAACCTTTTCATTCAGCAAGAATTCAGCATTAAAAAACCTGTGACAAGGATTGTCGCGCCTGTGTAAGATGCCGCCTCACTCCTCTTTCGGGTTAGGATCTTTCATGTCATTGAATAATCTGTCCATTCGTCTTCAAGTGCTTATCCCTCTCCTGCTCGCCAGCCTGTTGATGCTGCTGATGGCCGTGATCAGCAAACAGGAAATCGACGGTGCCATTCAGGACATGAATGAAACCACCGCCAGCGTCACCCGCCACAAGGACGACATCGCGGCCCTGATCCACGCCACCTACCGGCTGCGCACCAACGCCATCTACGGCCTGTACGATGAGGCCCTCTTCGCCCAGTTGCCGGCCCAGCTCTCCGCCGCCGAACAGGAGATTGGCGCCATCCTGACCAGACTGGTTGTCACCGGTGCCGAGCAGGACAACCGTCAGGTCGCGGCCGCCCTGCAGGCCTACCTCGGCCATACCCGCAGCAGCATGCTGCCCCTGCTGACCGCCAAGTACCAAGGCAGTGGCGATCCCGCCGCCTATGAGCAGGCCCGCCTGCACTTTCGCGATCTGGGGGAGGCGCTCATCAAGCAGATCGATGCCATGTCCGTCCACATCAATCAGCTGACCCAGACTGAGATTGCCGAAGAGCAGGCCCACTACCGCGCGACCCTGCTGCGCACCCTGCTGCTGATGGGGGGCGCCCTGATCGCGGCCCTGCTGGGTGGCTGGTGGATCTCCGGGCGCATCGTGCAGCCCATCGGCCAGTTGCAGGAGGTGATGCACGCCGTCGCCCTCGGCCGCTTCAACGTGCGTGCCAATGCCGAAGGCAACAACGAGCTAGGCCAGCTCGCTAGGGATATCAACCGGACCCTGAGCCAGCTTGCCAACACCATCCAGACCCTGACCGGCATCAGCGGCAATGTGGCCTCCGCCGCCACCGAGCTTGCCGCTGTGATGACCCAGGCAGAGGTCAACGCCCAGCAGCAGCGCGGTGAGACCGAACAGGTGGCCTCCGCCGTCACCGAGCTGGCCAGCACCGCCGACAACGTCAACCACAACGCCGCCCTGGCCGACGAGCTGGCCCGGGATGCCAACAGTAGGGTCGAGCAGGGGCTGGCCCTGTTTGCCGAAAGCATCGAGGCCAACGGCCGCATGGCGGGCAGTCTGGAGAACGCCGCGACTGTGGTGGCCAGGCTCAAGTCCCAGTCCGAGCAGATCGGCAAGGTGATCGAAGTCATTCAGAGCATTTCGGAGCAGACCAACCTGCTGGCCCTCAACGCCGCCATCGAAGCGGCCCGCGCCGGTGAAAGCGGCCGCGGCTTTGCGGTGGTGGCCGACGAAGTGCGCCTGCTGGCCGCCCGTACCCAGGACTCCACCAAGGAGATCCAGGCCATCATCGAGCAGTTGCAGAGCCAGTCCCTCTCCGCCAACAGCGGCGTGCAGCAGACCCTGGAGATCCTCGGCCACAACCGGCAGCTCTCCGCCGAGGTACAGGCCTTGCTGGGGGGCATCACGGACGCGGTCAACCAGATCAACGGTGCCAACGCCCAGGTGGCGACCGCGGCAGAACAACAATCCTGCGTCACCGCCGACATCAGCCGCAACCTCACCAACATCCACGAGATCGTGAACCAGAACGCCGCCGGCATCAGCCAGAGTGCCGCCGCCAGTCACGAACTGTCACAGCTCGCCGAGCAGCAGCGCAGGCAGCTCGCCCAGTTCCAGCTCTGATCCCGAGAGGGTCTCTTCGATACCGCGGGGCCCGGCGCAGGCCCCGCACTTGCCCCTCCCCCTTCACGCCTCCTGTTTAAAACGGGTTTTTGCCATCAAGGTGTCATTGGGGGCTGGGCTGCATTCGCAAATGTGGGTATGGTAGAGGCACGTCACTCCCCCTCATCGAGAGATCATCATGAGCCTGAAGTTCAAGAAACCCGCTTTTATCACGCTCGGCCTCATCGCCCTGCTCTCCGCACTCTGGCTCGATTTCTATCTGCCGGAACACACCATCGCCACCATCACCGGGGTGGAGGTGAAGCGCACCGACAAGGATGGCCCCATCAGCCAGAAGAACCCGGCTGACGGCCCCACCACCGACGTCTATTACATCTACACCGAGCGCCCCGGCGAGAAGATCCGGGTGTTTCGCAATGAAGACACCGAATGGGGCTGGCCCTTCTACTTCAAGTTCAACGCCGCCGACGTCCAGGCCAAGGCCAAGTCCATGGAGTTCGAAAAACGCCTGGCCATCATCACCTCCTACGGCTGGCGCGTGAACATGTTCTCCATGTTCCCCAACGTCACCAAGATCGCGAGCACCGAGCCCGATGCCTCCACCTGGAGCTTCTTCCGCTGGTTCTGGTTCGGTGTCTGGGCCCTGGTGATGGGCAAGGCGGCCATCGCCACCTGGCGCTACTTCGATCGCCTCGAGGACGAGATATGAGCGAGCCGAGCAAGACCCGCACCAGCTTCTATCGTCGGCTCTACGTGGCTCACCTCATCAGTCAGGGCACGGACACCGTGCCCGCCATCATGGAGGCGACCGGCATGCCGCGCCGCACCGCCCAGGACACCCTCAGCGCCCTGGCGGAGCTCGACATCCAGTGCGCCTTCGAGCAGACCGAGGGGGCTCGCCATCTGCAGGGGCACTACCGCATCAGTGACTGGGGGCCCATCAATCCGGCGTGGATCAAGGCCCAGCTGCCTCTTATCAAGGAGACGCTGCGCTACCCCTGATCCTTCATGAGAGCGGCTATGCATCGACAAACAAGGCCCCTTCCGGCCCACATCAGGTGGCACTAATGAAGGCTATACGCATCATTTTGCAACTCGTGATTCTTGCCACCGGGAGTGTCATGCTTGCTGCTCTCTTTGCTGGGCCCGCACCAGACTTCACGGCCATTGTCGTTTTACTTGGCTTTGTGGCACTTCTCCTTGCTCTGACGCTGGTACTAAAAGAGCACACGGAAAACCGCTTAAGCCCTGACCATAGGCTAAGTGTCAAACCAATGGGAATGGTTCTGATCTTGTCTGGTGTGTTTGCCATGATCTACGGCATGAGCATTCTCAGCGGACATCAACCTCTACCTAATGGCAGCGATACATGTCGTGCTATGTGCGGGATCATCTTGTTAGCATCCGAAGCATTTGGCCAAGCAGTTGCCAAACTGTTTACCTTCGGCCTGTGGTCAGGAGTGGGACTATTTCTTTGCTTTATTGGTTACCACCTAGTCAAGGGAAGGAAATAACCTTACGAGAAGCAACCATGTAGGCTTTGTTGACTGATTGCCTTCATAAAAATAGAGGGGCCAGCCGGCAAGGCTGGCCCCTCTATTTCAGGCCGATAGCGTGACAGGCAGCCCTACTCGGGCATGGCCGAATCCTCAAGCTCCCCGCCAGACTCACCCCGGGTACAGTCGATGATGGAGCGCTTGGGATTGTTGGGGTCGCGCAGCAACAGGGGGGCCATCCCCTCGTCATGCAGCCTCTCGTCGGAAAATTCGCTGCCATAGGCGTTATGGGTCAGCCTGCGGGCATTGGCGATGGGGGTATCCACGAAGAGGGCATGTACCTCGAAGGTGGAGGCCGGCACCAGGAAGCCGACGATGGGCAGGCCGTGCAGCTCCTGATGGACCTTGTACCAGGCAAAGCCCTCGCTCACCTTGTCAGGGGTATACATGGCGAGCTGCGGATTGGCCGGGCGCCCGGTCTCGATGTCGAGATGAAGGGTGTCCAGCTCGCAGGTCGCCAGCCCCTGCCACATCTTCTCGAACGGGGTCGCGCAACCCGTCAGTTGCATGCATGTCAGCAGCGCCAACGTCCCTTTCCACATTCCCAACCCCTTATCCGATGTCCAGGATGTCAACCAAATGAGCGCAGTCGCTGCACCAGCAACTCGATGAAACCGACCCTGTCGAGCCCCAGCAGCACCAGGGCATTGGCCGGTTTGCCGGTCAGGTCGTAGCGATCCACCACCGTCATGCCCAGGGTATGGGTCCCGCCGGTTTCGATATCGACCCGGCACTCCACCCCGTGAAACAGGGAAGGCGCCAGCAGCCAGGCGATGGTACAGGGGTCATGGAGCGGCGCGCCAGCAAATCCCCACTTGGGATCCCGATGATAGATCATGAAAAAGTCGAGCAGCTGTGCCACGCACTGCGCCACCGGGTTGGGAATGGCGCGTACCCGCTCGATATCCTCGTCCATCACCTGGGCCTCGTGGGTCACGTCCAGCCCGCACATGGTGATGGGCAGCCCCGACTTGAAGACCATATCGGCCGCTTCGGGATCCACATAAATATTGAATTCCGCCGCGGGGGTCCAGTTGCCCGCACCGGCGGCGCCCCCCATCAGTACGATGCGGGCGATCTTCTGCTTGAGCTCGGGGTGGGCCGCCAGCAAGAGGGCAATGTTGGTGAGCGGCCCGGTCGGCACCAGGGTGACCGGCTCCGGGCTCTCGCGCAGACATCTTGCCATCAGTTCAAGGGCGCTCACCGCCCGGGGAGCAAAGGCGGGATCCGGCAGCTCTGGGCCGTCCAGCCCCGATTCGCCGTGGACGTTGTCGGCGATGATGAGCTCACGGGCCAGAGGCTTGGCAGCCCCCGCCGCCACCGGAATGTCGTCGCGGCCGAGCAGGGTCAGGATGCGCAGGGCATTGTTGAGGGTCTTGTCCGGGGTCTGGTTGCCCGCGCTGGTGGTGACCGCCATCACCTTCAGCTCGGGGCTCGCCAGCGCCAGAATGAGGGCGATGGCATCATCGTGGCCGGGATCGCAATCGAGAATAACGGGCAACGCCATGGACAGACTCCTTACAACATGACAGGGAGCCATACCTTAGCAAGAGATAGCCAGATGAACTCAGGAAGGAGTCACAAAACGCCTCAACCAACGAGATCAAGTACTTGGCGACAGGCCTTGGGAGCGGACACCCAGATTCGCCGCGCCGCCATCGTTCGGGTATGATCCCTCCCCCTTCATCGTCCGGTTGCCCCATGTCCGCCATCATCGACACCTTTGTTGCTCCGCCCTGCGCCGCCACCATCGAGATCCTGTTTGAGGATGCACATCTGCTGCTCATCAACAAGCCGAGCGGCCTGCTGAGCCTCTCGGGCAAGAACCCGCAGAACCTCGATTCGGTCCATTATCGGCTGGTACAGGATTACCCCGGCTGCACCCTGGTGCACCGCCTCGACTTTGGCACCTCGGGCGTCATGGTGGTGGCCAGAAACAAGAGCATCAACGCCCTGCTCTGCCACCAGTTCAGCCAGCGCACCGTGAGCAAGGCTTACGAGGCACTGCTCTGCGGCCATCTGGCGGCGGATGAGGGCGTCATCGACGCATCCATCGCCAAGGATCCGGCGCTGTTCCCGCTGATGAGCATCTGCGCCGCCAGCGGCAAACCCGCCCGCTCACGCTATCGGGTGATGGAGCGGCTCACCCTGGAGGGGGCAGGCCAGCCGGTGCCATTGACCCGGGTCAGACTGGTACCGGAGACCGGGCGCACCCACCAGCTGCGCATCCACAGCCAGTGGCTGGGCCACCCCATCCTGGGATGCGATCTCTATGGCGGCCTGCTCCCGCCCGGCTGCGAACGGGCCCCCAGACTGATGCTGCACGCCAGTGAACTCGGTTTTGTGCACCCGGTGAGCGGCGAAGCGGTACAGATCCGCTGTGAAGCGCCCTTTGCGCAGGCACTGGCGGCCATGACGGGGCAACAGGGGTAACGAAGAAGGGGGAAAGCAGGGCCAGAAAGGCAAAAAGGGCAAACGGCGGATAAAGATAGGGGCCGCGCTTTCGCAACGGCCCCCACCCCCCACTCGGTGTGGTGCTATCAGATCAGCTTGCGGGCGGCGCCCAGCACGATCTTGATGGCATCAGATTCGGTTTTCGCCATGGTTTCGGCGTTCGGGATTTCCTGCTGGGTACGGTTCACGATGACACCGGCCACCATGCCCGCACGCAGGCCCTGGCTGGTACACATGGTCAGCAGGGTCGCGGACTCCATCTCGTAGTTCAGCACGCCCATGGCTTGCCACTCTTTCATGGAACCCTGGAAACGTTGTACCACGCGGCCGGATACGGTGTCGTAACGCTCCTGACCCGGGTAGAAGGTGTCGGAAGAAGCAGTGACGCCCACGTGCAGCTTCGAGCCCAGCTCCTTGGCGGTGTTCACCAAGGCGGTGGTGCAGTCGAAGTCGGCCACTGCCGGGAACTCCATCGGCGCGAAGTGCAGGCTGGCACCGTCGAGGCGCACGGAGCCGGTGGTGACGATCACGTCGCCCACGTTCAGGTGCGGCTGGATGGCGCCGGTGGTGCCGATGCGCAGGAAGGTACGGATACCCAGCTGGGCCAGCTCTTCCACCGCGATGGAGGTGGACGGGCCACCGATACCGGTGGAGCAGATGATCACGGCCTTGCCGTCCATCTCGCCGCGCCAGGTGGTGAATTCACGATGGCTGGCCAGGTGCACCGGGTTGTCCAACAGTTCTGCGATGCGCTTCACGCGCTCGGGGTCACCGGGGACGATCGCCAGGGTGGCGCCTTGCAGATCCGCTTTTTTCAAACCCAAGTGAAATACATCAGACATAGTGGACTCCTGGTTGCGCCCCGCCGCATGGCCGCCGAGTGCAGTTAAGGTGATTCTTTACGGTACTTTCAAGCCGGTATCCCCTCATCCGGGGAGGCGCCAACTATGGTCGAAAGCGCTTTCCAATTCCTTGATGCGCCTCACACTTCTGCGCTTCAAAGCTGACAAAAATGGCGCGAAACGTTTGCTAAGATGATGAATTTCTTGAAAAACGTTTTTACACTCCTTTTGCACTCCCATCCCTTGTCAAGCCTTGAGCGACCGTCCATTTAAAGAGCGCGATCGAGTCCACAAAGTTGCAAACGAGATACCATTGACCCCTTCTCATCCCCTCCGACGCTGTTATGTTGGCGCCCGCATACCACTTAATGGCTAATCATACGGAGTCCATCATGGCGACATTCAAGTTCTACATTCCCGCAATCAACCTGATGGGGGCGGGCTGCCTGCAGGAGGCGGCAGCGGATATCCAGGGACATGGCTATCGCAAGGCGCTCATCGTCACCGACAAGATCCTGGGCCAGATTGGCGTGGTGGGCCGGCTTGCCGCCCTCCTGGCCGAGCACGGCATCGATGCCGTGGTGTTCGATGAGACCAGACCCAATCCCACCGTGGCCAACGTCGAGGCGGGTCTTGCGATGATCCGGGCCCATGGCTGTGACTGCGTCATTTCGCTCGGCGGCGGCTCACCCCACGACTGCGCCAAGGGCATCGCCCTGGTGGCCGCCAATGGGGGCAGCATCAAGGATTACGAGGGGGTGGATCGCTCCGCCAAGCCGCAGTTGCCGCTCATCGCCATCAATACCACGGCCGGCACCGCCTCCGAGATGACCCGTTTTTGCATCATTACCGACGAATCCCGTCAGGTGAAAATGGCCATCATCGACAAGCACGTCACGCCGCTGATGTCGGTCAACGACCCGGAACTGATGCTGGCCAAGCCCGCCGGCCTCACCGCCGCCACCGGCATGGATGCCCTGACCCACGCCATCGAGGCCTATGTCTCCACCGCCGCCACCCCGGTCACCGATGCCAGCGCCGTGATGGCCATCGCACTGATTGCCGAACACCTTCGCACCGCCGTGCATCAGGGGGAGGATCTCCATGCCCGCGAGCAGATGGCCTATGCCCAGTTCCTGGCCGGCATGGCCTTCAACAACGCAAGCCTGGGCTATGTGCACGCCATGGCTCACCAGCTCGGCGGCTTCTACGACCTGCCCCACGGGGTGTGCAATGCGGTGCTGCTGCCCCATGTCCAGGCCTACAACGCCCGGGTGTGCGCCGGTCGGCTCAAGGATGTGGCCCGTCATATGGGGGTGGATGTGAGCGCCATGAGCGATGAGCAGGGTGCGGCGGCAGCCATTGATGCCATCCGGCAACTGGCTCGCGACG
>NZ_CAWMFQ010000007.1:0-4700 GCF_963866995.1 Aeromonas sp. ZOR0002
CACCCAATACAAGAAACCCCGCTCACTCGAGCGGGGTTTTTTTATTGCCTGAAATTTATTTATTAGATAATAAGTCTGGATAATGCTCAAAATCCAGTCAATTACATCGATAAACATTGCTATTCAGCCAGTATCACTGCCTTTCAAACGGCTCAATCTCTCTTTTTCACCTGGTTGAGCGTCAAATATCTCCGGCTCAAACGCTATTCCCTTCCTTGATAATCACTATCGCCGGAAACGGGAGTGACAAGTACTTCAGGATCCATAGACTGTTTCTTTCATGTACAAGGAGCTGTGTATGTTGGGGATCCACGATCTGGCGCTGTTTATCGTTTCTGGCCTGTTGTTGAACATGATGCCTGGGCCTGACTCCCTGCTCATCATGCTGCGCAGCGGCTCCCAGGGATGGCGTGCAGGGTCCATGGCGGCATTGGGTATCGGGACAGGTACCATGGTGCATGTGTTGGCGGCAGCTCTGGGACTGTCTGCCCTGTTGAGTGCCTCTGCCGGGCTGTTTGCCGTCATCAAGCTGATGGGGGCGCTCTATCTGGTCTATCTCGGCGTGTCCATGCTCTGGCAGAGGAGTGGCACTTCAACGTCTGTGGATGGGGCTGTGGCGCTGCCTGCGCTCTCTTATGGGCGCATCTTTCGGCAGGGGTTGCTCACCAATGTCCTCAACCCCAAGGTGGCCCTGTTCTTCCTCGCCTTTGTGCCCCAGTTCATCGCTCCCGATGCACCGCAGAAGGCGCTGGCCTTCATCGTTCTGGGCTGTATCTTCAATTTCAACGGCATGATCTGGTGCCATCTGCTGGCCTTCTCGACCGCCTATGCGAGTCGCAGGATGGCCTTGCCTGGCTGGTTGGGCCGCTGGCTCAACCGCCTGATGGGGGGGCTGTTCGTGGGGCTTGGCATCAAGCTGGCGGTGGAGTGAGAGGGTAAACGCCGGGCATAGAAAAAGGCGTATCCCATCGCTAGGATACGCCTTCGTCTGCACTGCAGCAGGCTGACTGAAATCAGTTCATGCCGTAGCGCTTGAGTTTCTTGCGCAGAGTACCGCGGTTGATGCCCATCATCACGGCGGCGCGAGTCTGGTTACCACGGGTGTACTGCATGATCACGTCCAGCATGGGAGCTTCGACTTCGGAGAGAACCATATCGTACAGATCAATCACTTCCTGACCGTTCAACTGGGCCAGGTAGTTACGCAGGGCCTGTTGCACAGAGTCACGCAGGGGGCGCTGGGTCGGCTCGGCAGCGTGATTGTGAGTAGTTGTTACCAATGCATCAGAAGTCAGGGTTTGTTCGAACATATTCGGTCGGCTCTTTAGTTATGCGTTAACCTAATCCATCGAAATACGCTTCGAGTGCCTCGAGTTGTGCATCTGCACAATCCAGGGCATTGAAGTGCTTACGGAATTCTCGGCCCGCCTCTTCTTCATCCAGATACCAGCCCACGTGTTTACGGGCAATGCGCGCTCCCAGATAGGCACCGTAAAACTGGTGCAGATTGGTGACATGCTCGTTCATCAGGGTGCGAACCTCTTCCCTGTCGGGAGGCGGCAGCTTGGTGCCCGTTTCAAGAAAATGGCGGATTTCCCGGAAAATCCAGGGTCGTCCTTGCGCAGCACGGCCGATCATCACGGCGTCGACACCGGTATAGTCGAGGACATACCGGGCTTTCTCCGGGCTATCGATGTCGCCATTGGCGACAACAGGAATCGATACGGCCTGCTTAATCGCCCTGATAGTGTCGTACTCCGCTTCGCCCTTGTAGAGGCAGGCACGGGTACGACCATGCACGGCAAGGGCCGCGATACCGCAATCTTCGGCGATTCGGGCGATCTCCTCGCCATTGCGGTTATCCGGATCCCATCCTGTGCGGATCTTCAAGGTGACAGGTACTTCCACCGCATCCACCACGGCCCGGCAGATGGATCTGACCAGGTCTGGCTGACGCAGCAGGGCGGAACCTGCCAGCTTCTTATTCACTTTTTTTGCCGGACACCCCATGTTGATGTCGACGATCTGAGCGCCCTGCTCCACGTTGTAGCGGGCAGCAAACGCCATCATCTCGGGGTCGGCACCGGCAATCTGGACCGATCGCAAGCCGCCTTCAGCAGAGTGATCCATTCTCATCCGGGTTTTCTGGGTATCCCAGACATCCGGGTTGGCCAGCAGCATCTCGGAAACGGCCATACCGGCTCCCAAACGTAAACAAAGTTCACGAAATGGTCGGTCTGTTACACCGGCCATGGGGGCCACGATCAGGGGAGTTTCAAGCGTGTGGGGACCTATCTGCATTCCACGGTTACCATCGGCTTAGGGCGGCGTATATTACGCATTTTTTAGTCAGGAGAAAAGGTTAGTATTTGAGCGTCAGCCATTTTTTTCTGAAAAAAACGTCGCGCCAAGGCTTGCAAATTCAGGAGTGCTTGAAAATCGGACATATTGTCTGTGACCATGGTCAGGGGGGCGCGAGTGAGGGGGATGGTGATTTGTGAGTCTCCCTCTCAAGTCGGTTTAGGCTATGATAGCGGGCCTGAATTGAGCAAAGGCTCTACACAATTTTATTACAAACGGATCGGGGATGTATGACGGCAAAGTTCATCAAATCGCTCTGCCCATGCCTGCTGGGTGTCGTGCTGGGGTCGGCCCAGGCGCAGACGGTCAGCTTTACCGAGGCCTGGAGTCGGGTCATCCAGCAGGATGACGGCTTGGCGGCAGAGCAGGCCGGGGTGGAGAGGGCCCAGCAACTGCGGGAGGCGGCCAAGGCCATGTACCTGCCCAAGGTGGATGTGGGGGCCAGCTATACCCATCTTGATCAGCCGATGGAGCTGGACATGCTGGATCTCAACCCCATCGCCAATCATCCGGAATTCGGCAAGGTGCTGGGGCCCGTGATGCAGGCACTCAACCTCAGCCCGAGCGATTTCGTCACCCCCCTCACCAAGCAGAACGTGGTGACCAGTTCGGTCAAGATGTTATGGCCGCTCTTTACCGGCGGGCGCATCGATGCGGCCCAGGATATTCGTCAGGCCCAGGTGAGCGAGGCTGAGCAGTTGCTGGTGCTCAAACAGCAGTCCACCTTCGAGAGCCTCTCCCAGACCTACTTCGGGGTGGTGCTGGCGGCGCAGGTGGTGCAGACCAAGCAGGAGATCGAGCAGGGACTGGCACACCATCTGGATCATGCCAAGAAGCTCGAAGCCCAGGGGCAGATCGCCAAGGTGGAGCGCCTGTCGGCCCAGTCTGCCTATGACAGGGCACGCATCGATACCCAGAAGGCCAGGCGCAGCCTGGAGATCGCCCAGCTGGCGCTCGGCCACATGCTCAAGCTCAAGCAGGCTGAGCCCAATACCGCCCTCTTCATCAACGAAGGGATGCCAGCCTTGTCTCCCTTCGTGGAGGAGACCCTGTCGGTGCACCCCGGTCTCAAGCTGTTGACGGCCAAAAAGGAGCAGGCCCAGGGGATGATCAAGCTGGAGAAGGGCAAGTACGCCCCCGAGCTCTTCCTGTTCGGCAACTACAACCTCTATGAAGATGATTCCATCGTCTCCAAGACCACACCGGACTGGCTGGTTGGTGTCGGGGTCAGCATGCCGCTGGTGAGTCGCGATGGCCGCTCCGAGACAGTCCAGGCAGCCAAGAGCGCCGAACTCCAGGTCAACCTGCTGCAAGCCAAGACCCGCCAGGATCTGGAGCTGCTGGTCGAGAAGACCTGGCGCGAGGCTGCCCAGGGACTGGAGGAGTATCACTCTCTCTCCTCGACCCAGGCGCTGGCCGAGGAGAACGTGCGGTTGCGTGACAAGGCATTCGGTCAGGGGCTCTCCACTTCCCTTGATGTGGTCGATGCCCAGACCCAGCTTGCCGGGGTCAAGACCCAGCGCGCCGCCGCCGCCTATCAATACGTGATCTCTCTGGCCCGCCTGTTGGCACTCTCCGGTCAGATGAACAGTTTCAACCAGTATCAGCATGGCCAGGCGATCGAGGTGAACTCATGATCGCGCGCTCTTCCACTCCGTTATTCATGTCCGTTTCGACCGTCAAGGGTCGCCCGTTTGCCGAGGTGAATTCATGAGTCATCCCCCCATCAAGAAGAAGATGAGCCAGGGCAAGCCTTGGCTGCTGCCACTGGCGCTGGTATTGCTTGTGCTCTGGCTGGGCTGGCGCTTCTGGCTGGCCTATCAGCCGGAGCCGGTGCGTCTGCAGGGGCAGATAGAGGCGCAGCAGTATTCGGTCTCTTCCAAGGTGGCGGGCCGCATCGACGAGGTACTGGTGAAGAAGGGGGATCAACTGGCCAGGGGCCAACTGGCGTTCACTCTGGCGAGCCCGGAGATCGAGGCCAAGCTGAGTCAGGCCAAGGCCGGGCAGGCGGCGGCGGGTGCCATGGCCGAAGAGGCAGAGAAGGGGGCGCGAGTGCAGCAGATCGCGGCCGCCAAGGATCAGTGGCAACAGGCCAAGGCGGCTGCCCTGCTTCATGGCAAAACCTACGAGCGCATTGCCAGCCTGCATCGGGATGGCGTGATGTCGCTGCAAAAGCGTGACGAGGCCTGGACGGCCTGGCAGGCGGCGAAGTACAGCGAGGGCATGGCCTGGCAGCAATACCAGATGGCACTGGAAGGGGCGCGGGAAGAGACCAAGATAGCGGCCCGCGAGCAGGCCAAGATGGCGGCTGGCGGCGTGGCGGAAGTGGAAGCCTATCT
>NZ_CAWMFQ010000008.1:0-6350 GCF_963866995.1 Aeromonas sp. ZOR0002
CCCCAAGAAGGCGGCCATCGCCGCCGCCATCGCCCGGGCCAAAGCCAAGAAGCTGGCGGCCGAGGCCGCCTCCTCCCCTTCGACCGACAAGAGCCACTGATCCATGTTCAATATCGCGAGTGCGCCTTTTGCCCACAACCGCAAACAGACCCAGACCCTGATGGTGCTGGTGATCCTGGCCTGCCTGCCCGGCTTCCTGGCGCAGACCTGGTTCTTCGGCTGGGGGACCCTGATCCAGATCCTGCTGGCGCTGGTCACGGCCCTGGGTTCGGAGGCCCTGGTCCTTCGCCTGCGTGGCCGCCCCGTCAAACCGGCCCTGCTGGATGGCAGCGCGGCGCTCACCGCCGTGCTCATCGGTCTCTCCTTACCCCCCCTGCTGCCCTGGTGGATGCTGGTGCTGGGCACGGCGTTCGCCATCATCATCGCCAAGCATCTCTATGGCGGGCTCGGTCAGAACCTGTTCAATCCTGCCATGGTGGCCTATGTGCTGCTGCTGGTCTCCTTCCCGGTCCAGATGACCAGCTGGCTGCCCCCCTCCAGCATCGCCGCCTACGACATCGGCTTTGCCGATGCGGCCTCGGTGATCTTCACCGGCTTCAGCCTCGACGGCTACAGCATGCTGCAGCTCAAGCAGGGGGTGGATGGCCTGACCATGGCCACGCCGCTGGATACCTTAAAGACCGGGCTGACCCAGGGGCTGACCGCCACCGAAGTGATGACCCACAAGGTCTTCGAGGGCTGGGGTGGCATCGGCTGGAGCTGGGTCAACCTCGGCTACCTGCTGGGAGGCCTCTTCCTGCTCCAGCAGAAAGTGATCAACTGGCGCATTCCGACTGCCGTGCTGGGCGCATTGCTGCTCGCTGCCACCCTGGGCTATCTGGCCACCCCGGATGCCACTGCCACCCCCATGCTGCACCTGTTCAGCGGTGCCACCATGCTCGGAGCCTTCTTCATCGCCACCGATCCGGTGAGTGCCAGCACCACCGCAAAGGGGCGCCTCGTCTACGGTGTGCTCATCGGCGTGCTGGTCTATGTCATCCGCCGTTTTGGCGGCTATCCGGATGCCTTCGCCTTCGCCGTGTTGCTGGCCAACCTGTGCGTTCCCCTGATTGACAGTCTGACCCGCCCCAAGGTCTATGGAGCCAGTCGCAAATGAACCCCCATCTGAATTGCCGCAGACGCGAGACAGGGAGCCTCCCATGTTGAAAAGCATGCGCAAGAATGGCCTGACCCTGGCCCTCTTTGCCCTCGGCTGCACCGCCATGGTGGTGCTGACCAACGAACTGACCCGGGATCGCATCGCCCACCAGCAAGAGCTGGAGAAGCTGCGCACCCTGCAGGCCCTGCTGCCCGAGGGGAGTTATGACAACGATCTGGTGGCCAGTTGCAAGCTGGTCAGCAGCCGGGAATACCTGGGCAGCGATGAGCCCATGCCCCTCTATACCGCCACCCTCAAGGGGGTGCATACCGGCTACGCGCTGGAAACCGTGGCCCCCGATGGTTACAGTGGAGCCATTCGCATGGTGGTCGGCACCGATGCAAAGGGGGCCGTCAGCGCGGTCAGGGTGCTGGCCCACAAGGAAACCCCGGGGCTTGGTGACAAGATCGAGCTGAAGAAATCCAGCTGGATCGACAGCTTCACCGGCAAGTCCCTCACGGCCGACAACGACGCCACCTGGGCGGTGAAGAAGGATGGCGGCGAATTCGACGCCTTCACCGGAGCCACCATCACCCCGCGGGCCGTGGTCAAGGCAGTGAAAAATTTGCTGAGGCTGCAACAGGAGCACCCCGAACTGCTGCACGATGCCCCCTCCTGCCATACCAACCCCTAACGCCGGAGCACACGCTATGGAACAAGTCGACGTGATTGACACGGCCAGCCAACCCGCCGGGGAAAGTGGCCGCCGCGAAGAGCTCAAGGAGCTGATGTTGCAGGGACTGTGGAAGAACAACCCCTCCCTGGTGCAGGTGCTGGGACTCTGCCCCACCCTGGCGGTCTCCTCCACCTTTACCAATGCGTTGGGGCTAGGCCTTGCCACCATGGTGGTACTGGTCTGCTCCAACCTCGCCGTCTCCCTGGTGCGCAACTGGGTGCCCAAGGATATCCGCATCCCGGTCTACGTGATGATTATCGCGGCCCTGGTGACCAGCGTGCAGCTGTTGATGAACGCCTACACCTACGGCCTCTATCAGGCGCTCGGCATCTTCATCGCCCTCATCGTCACCAACTGCGTCATCATCGGCCGCGCCGAAGCCTATGCCTCCAAGAACCCGCCCCTGCTTGCCGCCCTCGACGGCTTCATGATGGGGCTGGGCTTTACCCTGGTGCTGCTGGTACTGGGGGGCCTTCGCGAGATCATCGGCATGGGCACCCTGTTTGACGGTGCCGAGCTGCTGCTGGGTGACTGGGCCAAGTCATTGCGCGTCGAGCTGTTCCACGCCGACGCCAGCCTGCTGCTGGCGATCCTGCCCCCCGGCGGCTTCATCGGCCTCGGTTTGATGATCGCCGGCAAAAACGCCATCAACGACTGGATGGGCCGCAAGCAGAGTGCCGAGAAGGCCCACTGCACCGTGCCGGCGGCGGGCGCCCGCACTACCCAGCTCTGAGACAAGAGAGAGCCATGAACAACCAGAAACGCAGGCTGATCCTGGAGCGGTTGCGCGATGACAACCCCCATCCCACCACAGAGCTCAACTTCACCACGCCCTTCGAGCTGCTCATCGCCGTGCTGCTCTCGGCCCAGGCCACCGACGTGAGCGTCAACAAGGCCACCGACAAGCTCTATCCGGTGGCCAACACCCCCCAGGCCATGCTGGATCTGGGGGTGGATGGGGTCAAGGAGTACATCAAGACCATCGGCCTGTTCAACACCAAGGCCGAGAACGTCATCAAGACCTGCGCCATTCTGCTGGAGCGCCACGGCGGCGAGGTGCCGGAGAATCGCGAGGCCCTCGAGGCCCTGCCCGGCGTCGGCCGCAAGACGGCCAACGTGGTGCTCAACACCGCCTTCGGCTGGCCCACCATCGCCGTCGACACCCATATCTTCCGGGTCTCCAACCGCACCGGCTTTGCAGTGGGCAAGAACGTCGATCAGGTGGAGGAGAAGCTGCTCAAGGTGGTCCCCGCCGAGTTCAAGCTGGACGTGCATCACTGGCTCATCCTGCACGGGCGTTACACCTGTCTCGCCCGCAAGCCCCGCTGCGGCTCCTGCATCATCGAAGATTTGTGCGAATACAAAGAGAAGGTCTATCCCGAGAGTTGATCTGCAGGCCTCTGCGGATCCGGTCTCGGGCCATGGATTCAAGGCAGTACCAATCCACCAACCCGGAGAATTGAGCAATGAGAATTCTGCATACCATGTTGCGCGTCGGCGATCTGCAACGTTCCATCGACTTCTACACCCGAGTGCTGGGCATGACACTGCTGCGCAAGAGCGAGAACAGCGAATACAAGTACACCCTGGCCTTCGTCGGCTACGGCGACGAGAAGGATGAAGCCGTCATCGAGCTCACCTACAACTGGGGGGTGAGCGAGTACGAGCTCGGTTCCGCCTATGGTCACATCGCCCTGGAAGCGGACGACATCTATGCCACCTGCGAGGCGCTGCGCGCCGCCGGCGCCAAGATCACCCGCGAACCGGGCCCGGTGAAGGGCGGCACCACCGTCATCGCCTTCGTGGAAGACCCGGACGGTTACAAGATTGAGCTGATTGCCAAGAAAGACGCCGGTACCGGCCTGGGCGCCTGAGCCCACGCCGCCTAGCGGTGAGAAAAACAACGGGGCCCAGGGCCCCGTTTTCATTGGCTGCGGCCACCGTCAGGCCAGGCGGAAGCGCCCCATGCTCTGGCGCAGACCCGCCGCCAGCTGGCTCAGCTCCAGACAGGCTTTGGCGGTGTGATCCGCGCCGGTCGCGACCTCGTTGGAGGAGTCGTTGATGCGCGCCACGTTGCGGCCCAGCTCATCGGAGACCGCATCCTGCTCGCCACAGGCACTGGCAATCTGGATCGCCATGTCGGCTATCTGGGCCACCGCCTCTTCAATCTGACGAATGCCCGCACTGGTGCGTTCGCTCTGGCTCACGCACTGGCGGATCATCTCGCAACTCTGGCCGGTCACCGACTTAGCCCGATTGGCACGGGCCTGCAGGGTCTCGATGATGGCGACGATTTCGCCGGTGGAGGCCTGGGTACGCCCCGCCAGGGTGCGCACCTCGTCGGCCACCACCGCAAAGCCGCGCCCCTGCTCACCGGCACGGGCCGCCTCGATGGCGGCATTGAGTGCCAGCAGGTTGGTCTGGTCGGCAATGCCGCGAATGACATCCACCACCAGGTTGATCTGGGCGGACTCTTTCTCCAGTTCACTCACCAGGTTGCCCGCCTGCTCCATCTCACCGGCCACCCGGGTGATGGCATCCAGGGCCCCCTGCACATCCTGACTGCCACGACGAGCCAGGGCATTGGCGGAGCTTGCCGACTCCGAGGCCACCTCGGTGTTGCCCGCCACATCCGCTACCGTCGCCTTCATCTGGGCCATGGCGGTGGCGACCTGGGCTATCTCCTGCTGCTGGCTCAGGATCCCCTGGGATGATTGCTCGGAGACCGCGCTCACCTCCTCGATGGCGGCCCCCAGCTGGGTCACGGCGGCGGCCACCTCCTCGATGAGCCCACGCAGGTTGTCCTGCATCTTGAGGGAGGCGCTGGCCAGCATCCCCAGTTCGTCCTGCCCGATGTGCTGGCGATCCAGCCGATGGGTCAGATCTCCCAGGGCGATGGCATTGGCCTGGGCCACCACGGCTTGCAAGGGCAGGCAGATCTGGCGGGTGAGGAACCAGGTCATGACCCCCATGAAGATCAGCAGGGTCGCGATGCTCACCACGGCAAAGGTCATCACCATGGTGACGCTGCCAAGCAGGCTGCCACGGTTCTCTTCCACAAAGCCAAGATTCACCTTCACAAGTGCACGCACCGCCAGCTCCAGCTCGGTGTAGAGCCCGTTCGAGCGAAACAGCGCCTCCCTGGCCTCATCCCTGCTGCCCTGGAACAACAGGGCATCCACCTGGTTGACGGCCCCCAGATATTGCAGCCACTGCTGCTTGACGCGGTTGAAGGCCTGGCGTTCATGCTCGGCCCCCACGGTTGCCTCGTAGGCATCCATGACCTGCTGCACCTTGCCCAGGCTCTCCTGGATGCGGGCGCGACGAACCTGCCTGTCGACGGCATCTTCCACCATCAGCAGGGCAAACTGGGCACGGCGCACATAGGAGACGTCATAGAGCAAGTTGTCCACCGAGAGCACGCTTGGCAGGGTGGAGTCGGTGAAGTTCAATACCCGATCCCGAATGTCCCGCAGTTCGGTGGCGAGAAACAGGCCGAAGACGGCGTTGATGACGGCAATGACCGCAAAGACGGCGGCAATCTTCTTGCCGATGGAGAGATGCTTGTAAGACATGTTGGCTGGTGATCCTCGACTGCAGATGTGCAGTGACACAATGATCACATCCGTGTAAGCGGTGACCCGAGACTCCTGACGGGAAATGACGATGGGAGCGAAGAGAGGGGATCCCTTGCTTCCCGCTCGCCCCACGCCGGGCCTTGTGCCCGCCACGAGGCTGCCAGCACAGGAGCGACCAGCTCGACGCAAAACTTGAGCCGATTGCCACAATCGGTCCGCCGTCATGGACAAAGCAGGGGCCAGGTTATGTAATGGCCGCTCGTCTCTCCCCATTCCTGTCTTCAGAGGCCCCATGGACAACGTATCGACCCTCTCCCCTTCCTGGTCTGTCCAACTGCGCGAGCAGATAGCGGATCGCCCCCTCATCGCCCTGGGGCTGCTGCTCGCCCTGGTCGCCGTGCTGCTGCTCCTGGTGCAGAGTCTCGTCATGCTGGCAGCAGGAGAGATCACGCCCGGGGTACGCTATGGCCTCATCGGCGGCGCTGCGGGTTTTGCCGCCACGGCGCTGGGCGCCCTGCCTGCCCTGTTCCTGCGCGCCGTTCCCCAACGGGTGGAAGATGCCATGCTGGGGTTCGCCGCCGGCATGATGCTGGCGGCGAGCGCCTTCTCCCTGCTGCTGCCGGGGCTCGAGGCCGCCGAGGGGATCACGGGTGACAGCTTCCTCGCCGCCGCCGTGGTGGTGGCCGGCATGACCCTCGGGGTGCTGCTGATGCTGGGACTGGATCAATTCACCCCTCACGAACACGACAAGACCGGCCCCTGTGGTCCCGGCCATGAGAGCTGCTCACGGGTCTGGCTGTTCGTCTTCGCCATCGCCCTGCACAACCTGCCCGAAGGCATGGCCATCGGGGTCAGCTTCTCCCAGGGGGACATGACGGTGGGACTGCCCCTCACGACC
>NZ_CAWMFQ010000009.1:0-9257 GCF_963866995.1 Aeromonas sp. ZOR0002
GCGGGTAGTGGCGCAGGCATTGGCCAGGGTGTGGCTGCCGACGGTGTCGATGACGCCTGCCCAGCGTTCCTTGCCCAGCGGGCGTCCCGGCGCGGCCAGTTCGGCGCGATCGATCACCTCGGCGGCGCCGAGGGACGTCAGATAGTCGGCCTCGTGCAGCCGCCCGGTGGCGGCCACGACCCGATAGCCCAGCTTGGCCAGGAGGGTGATCGCCACGCTGCCCACACCGCCGTTGGCGCCCGTCACCAGAATGTCACCGTCACCGGGGGTGATGCCGTGCTTCTCCAACGCCATCACGCAGAGCATGGCGGTGTACCCTGCGGTGCCGATGGCCATGGCGTCCCGGGGCTGGAAACGCTCAGGCAGGGCAACCAGCCAGTCGCCCCGGACCCGTGCCCGCTCCGCCAGCCCGCCGCTGTGGGTCTCGCCCACGCCCCATCCGTTGAGCACCACCTTGTCGCCGGGGTGCCAGTCGGGATGCTGGCTCTCCAGCACGGTACCGGCAAAGTCGATGCCGGGGATCAGAGGGAAGCGGCGTACCACGGGGGCGGCGCCGGTGAGGGCCAGGCCATCCTTGTAGTTGAGGGAAGACCACTCTACCGCCACGGTCACATCCCCGGCAGGCAATATCTCCTCGGAGAGGCTCTGGTAGCTGGCGCGATAACCCGCCTCGTCTTTCTCGATCAGAATACCGTTGAACATCTTGTCTACTCCCATTAATTGGACTGACTGACTATTAATCTTCGTAAAAAAATCACTTTGCTAACTTCATGAAAAAATTGAGAAAAGAGAGCATGGGCTCGGTATCGCCCACCAGGCGTGCGCGCAGCACGGCCCCTTCCCAGCCGATCCAGAACTGATGGGCGAGGGCAGGGCAGTCACAATCAGGGGGCAGCTCCCCCGCCGTCACCGCGTCCCTCAGGCAGCGGGCAAGCAGCGCCTCCCAGTCGAGGAGGATCTGCTCGAGGCGCAGGCGCAGCTCGGGGGAGAGCTGCACCACCTCCTGACCCAGGTTACCCACGAGGCAGCCCCGCTGGAACGCAAACCGGGTCATGCCCCGGCAGGCGCTGTCGACGAAGGCAACAAGACGGGCCAGGGGGGGCAGGCTCTCATTCTCCAGATAGCGCGTCAGCTTGCGGCAGAAGTAGTGGTGATAGGCATCCATGACCGCCAGGGTGAAGTCGTGCTTGGTGGCGAAGTAGTGATAGAAGGAGCCCTTGGGGATCCCGGTCGACTGCAACACCCGCTCGATGGAGGTGGCGGCGATGCCCTGCTCGGTCAGCAGCTCCATGCCCCGGCGGATCAACAGATCCCGGGTATCGGCATAGGTGTGCCCGTGCTGGGCAGGGCGGCCGCGAGGGCGGCGAGGCAGGGGGTCATTGGCTTGCATGGGGCTTATTAGACGCCTCAACTAGAAATAATGCAAGCGCGGCACCGAACGGACGAAACGAGTGGATGAGATCGGGTAGTCGAGACAAGCTTGAGCCAGCGGGGCTGAAAACAGCGAGGGCGCCAGTGGCGCCCTCGCATCGATGGGTGGCGGGGTCTCAACTGCGCAGCTTGTTGTAGACAAACAGCACGATCAGGGCGCCAACGGTGGCGATGATGATGCTCGGCAGGTTGAAGCCGGTGACCGTTCCCATCCCGAGCAAGGTGCTGACATAGCCCCCCACCATGGCGCCGACCACCCCCAGGATCACCGTCATGAAGAAACCGCCGCCATCCTTGCCCGGCATGATCCATTTGGCCAGGATGCCGACGATCAGCCCCAGTACCACCCAAGTAAGAAATCCCATGGTCATCTCCTCGTTGTGTGCAGAGAACCAGAGTATATGCAGGGATCCTGCTTGTATCCCGCCGCAGCACGGCGTGAGTCAGAAACGGTCATATGAGACTCGCTCATGACCATGGCAGGCAGAGGACTTCAGCCGAGCGCGCGGGTGTCGAGGCGCTGCCCGGCGGGGGAGCACACCAGCACCGACCCCTGCTCGAACCAGTCTCCCAGCACGATGCGCCGCGCCGCACGCCCATCCAGGGTGAAGTCGTGGATGGCGGGCCTGTGGGTGTGGCCGTGGATCATCAGGCGGCAGCCGTGCTGGCGCAGCATCTCGTCCACCGCCTCCGGGGTCACGTCCATGATGATCTGGCTCTTGTGGGCATTCTCCATCTGGCTCTGGCCGCGCATCTTGTGGGCGATGGCCTGGCGGCGCGAGAGCGGCAGGCGCAGGAAGAGCCAGCGCAGCCACTTGAGTTGTGTGATGCGGCGAAACTTCTGGTAGCCCTCATCCCGGGTGCAGAGCAGATCCCCGTGGCTCAGCAGCACCCGCTCGCCGTACAGCTCGATGACGCAGGGGTCGCCGAGCAGGGTCATGCCGGCCCGTTTGGCAAATTGGCGCCCCAAGAGGAAGTCGCGGTTGCCGTGAATGAAATAGAGGGGCACCCCTTGCTGGCTCAGGGCGAGAAAGGCATCGGCCACCTCGCGGTGGAGCGGGTTGGGGTCGTCGTCCCCAACCCAGAATTCGAACAGATCCCCCAGCACATAGAGGGCGTCGGCACCGGGCGCGTCTTCGGCCAGAAAGCGCACCAGGGCCGCCGTCATGTCGGGCCTGCCTTGGCTGAGGTGAATGTCACTGATAAAGAGGGTGCTCATGAGTTCCTGGGCATCATGGTAAGAGAGTCCCGCCTGGGGCCGGACAAGGCCTGTGACCTTGCACGTCGAGCGGGTGGGGGAGGGAAGGGCAGCAGAGCCCCGCAAGGTTGACGCCCTCCAGGGTCAGCAACGCCTCGTAAGGGTCGCCGGACAGACCCAGCAGGCGGCACATGGCCGCTTCCCCCTTGAGCCCTTCATCAACGCGCAGGCGCAGCACCTCCCGGTGGAAGGGGGCGCCAAAGCGCTCAAGCAGGGCGGCCATCAGGCTGAGGTGGCGCCAGCCATGACACATCTCGAGGGGATCAGGGGTGAGGTAGAGCTCGACTGGCCAGCACTGGCCATCGGGGCCGGTGAGGGGCTGCTCGGCGATCCAGACCTGCTCGCCCTTGCTTCGCACCTGCCAGCCTTGTGCTGCCAGTGTCGCGGCAAGGAAGGCCGGGTCCGGATGCTGGCAGAGGATGTCGAGATCGCTGCCGGGCCTATCCAGCCCGATGGCGATCGTGCTCACCAGGGCCAGATCGTTGCACAGGGGGCCAAGCTCATCCCACAGGCCGCCGCTCAGCAGGGCGTGGGCCGAGCACTGACGTGCGTTGCCCTGGGCCAGATAGTCGAGGCGGCGCCAGTTGGGGGCGGCAGATGGAAAAACTGCGGCCGGGGCCGCAGTGGTATCAGAGCCTGGCCGGCAGGGATTACTCGGCAAGGGTCACCTTGGTGATCACGACGTCTTCGGTCGGCACGTCCTGGTGCATGCGACCGTAGTTGCCGGTCTTCACGCCCTTGATCTTGTTGACCACGTCCATGCCGGCGGTCACTTCACCGAACACGCAGTAGCCGAAGCCCTGGGTGGTGGCGGACTTGAAGTCCAGGAAGTCGTTGTTGTTCACGTTGATGAAGAACTGGGCGCTGGCGGAGTGCGGCTCCATGGTGCGGGCCATGGCGATGGTGCCGACCTTGTTGGACAGACCGTTGGCCGCCTCGTTCTTGATAGGAGCGCGGGTCTCTTTCTCTTCGAAGCCCGGGGCATAGCCGCCACCCTGGATCATGAAGCCGTCGATGACGCGGTGGAAGATGGTGTTGTCGTAGTGACCGTCACGGCAGTATTGCAGGAAGTTGGCCACGGTCTCCGGGGCTTTTTCCGTGTTCAGGGTCAGGGTGATGTCGCCGTGGTTGGTATGCAGAGTAACCATGAGTTGTCCTTTCATTTTGACGCGGGCAGCAAGGTGCCCGCAGGTGTATGGCATAAAGTGGTGGCAATTCTAGCCCATCAAGGCCCTGCGGCATAGATGGCAGGGGGGAGAGGGGGCTTTTTCTGCCTCGTTTTCTATACCGGATGCGGTTAGAATGGCAGGCCATTTTACTCACAGGCAGTGGTCATAAGATGCTGAAGATATACAACACACTCACTCGTCAAAAAGAAGAATTCAAACCTATCCACCCGGGCAAGGTGGGCATGTATGTGTGTGGCGTCACTATCTATGATCACTGTCATATCGGCCATGGCCGTACCTTCGTCGCCTTCGACGTCGTCGCTCGCTACCTGCGTTATGCAGGATACGACCTCACCTATGTGCGCAACGTCACCGACGTGGACGACAAGATCATCAAGCGCGCCGCCGAAACGCACGTGACCTGTGACGATCTCACCGAGCGCCTCATCGGCGACATGCACCAGGATTTCGATGCCCTCGGCATGGTGCGCCCGGACATCGAACCCCGCGCCACCCAGCACATCGGCGAGATCATCGCCCTGGTTGAAACCCTGCTGGAAAAAGGGCACGCCTACGTGGCGGACAACGGCGATGTGATGTTCATCGTCGAGTCCTACGCCGACTACGGCAAGCTCTCGGGCCAGGATCTGGAGCAGTTGCAGGCCGGCGCCCGGGTCGACGTGGTGGATGCCAAGCGCAATCCGCTCGACTTCGTGCTGTGGAAGATGTCCAAGCCCGGCGAGCCGACCTGGGACAGCCCCTGGGGCCCGGGCCGTCCTGGCTGGCACATCGAGTGCTCCGCCATGAACTCCAAGCACCTTGGCAACCATTTCGACATCCACGGCGGCGGCTCGGATCTGCAGTTCCCGCACCACGAGAACGAGATTGCCCAGTCCTGCTGCGCCCACGGCGGCGACTACGTCAACACCTGGATGCACAGCGGCATGGTGATGGTGGATAAAGAGAAGATGTCCAAATCCCTTGGCAACTTCTTCACCATCCGTGACGTGCTGGCCCACTATGACGCCGAAACCGTCCGTTACTTCCTGATGTCCGGTCACTACCGCAGCCAGCTCAACTACTCGGAAGACAACTTGAAGCAAGCCCGCGCCGCCCTGGAGCGCATGTACACCGCCCTGCGCGATCTGCCGGTGGCCGCTGCTGCCGGTGGTGACGAGCAGGTGGCTCGCTTCAAAGATGCCATGGACGACGACTTCAACACCCCGGAAGCCTACTCCGCCCTGTTCGATCTGGTGCGCGAGATCAACCGCCAGAAGGCCGAAGACATGGCCGTTGCTGCCGCGCTGGGCGCCCGCCTGCGGGAACTCGGCGCCGTGCTCGGCATCCTGCAACAAGACCCCGAGGCTTTCCTCAAGGGTGACGAAGCGGACGAAGAGGTTGCCGAAATCGAGCGCCTGATCGCCGAGCGCAATCAGGCCCGCGCCGACAAGAACTGGGCTGCGGCGGATGCCGCCCGTAACCGCCTCACCGAGATGGGTATCGTGCTGGAAGACAGCGCCGGCAAGACCAGCTGGCGCCGTGCCTAAGGCCGGTGGCCTGTTAGGCCAACCGGTTAACCAAATAAAAAACCGCAGCCCTTGGGCTGCGGTTTTTTTTGTGGCCTGTCTGAGGGCTGGCACCTTCCCTCTCTCCTTAATGGCATGGCTTCGCCATGCAGGACGCGAGGGCGCTGCCCTCGACGGGGTTTCGCCGCCGCTGCGCGGCTTGGCGAGTGACTTTGGAAAGACCCGCTCTCTTTGGCAAATAACACCAAAAGTCTTCTCCCCCTGCAAACCGCCCGCTTCGCGGGTTCCCTCGTCTCGTCCAACGGGTCGGACGGAGCGCCGCAGACGGTACTTTGGCCTACGCCATCCCTGGCTTTGGCCAAATCCCGCTTCGAACATCCTTGTTCTCGCGCCAAATCGGGGACGAGCAGTGCTCGCCCTGATCCGATTTGGCCCCTGCGTCGGCTGCAACATCATCCATGGTGGCGATCCTGACCATTGAACTCGACTCGGCGGTTTGCAGGGGGAACCAATACCGTGCCCGCCCGTGGCTTTATCTTTCTGGTCGACCGTTTATTACGCCGCAGGGGGAGAGCAGTGCAAGGGGTTGGCTAAATAAAAAATCAGTAATAAAAATGTATCCTCGGCTGTGGCTTTTTAAGCATCTCGCTTTGTTTTGATAGAGGAATTATTTCTATGGTTAGAATGTTTTTACCCTATATAAATTCGTGTTTCCTCAAACTGAGAGCACCATAGTTCTTTATCTATATGAGGTGTTGTATTCAAACTATTTTTTATTTTAGGTATGTCATCTGCTTTGATAATACTATCGTTAATTAGACGTCTCCATTCATTAGGATAAAATGTAGCGATGATAAATGCCATGAAAGAGAATGGCGTCATCTGGACTTTAACAGGTATCCTTGAGTTGTTTTCAAAACCTATATGTAAGTGAAATGCTGGATGTGTCAATCTACAATACTCTTCTTTGCTTAGGCTCATGTCATATCGAACTGGAGTCGCAGTACATAGAGTGCTAGTGCTTTCTACGTAGCTATGAAATGCCAAAGCACATTCAGAAGAGGATAAATAATCATTTCTCTCCTCATCATTAAATCCACTGTACCATATATCACCAAACTCTTCGTGGATGAAATCTTCACGTGAAGGGAACTTCACTGGGGCCATTAAATATCTAAAACTATGGTCCTCATAAATTAGTAAAGAACCATCTTGCAGCATGAATTGATACCAATAATTTTTAGTATATAACTCCCACTGCTCTCTATAGCTCTTGCCTCTAAGTTGAACGACATAGTTATGAGGAAAGACAACACTGGGATTATATTTTTCAAGAAAACTCAAGTTTTCTAAAGTCTTTTTAGCTAGAGCTAACGATTGAATAAAACTAGCAACCATTATTTTTTTCCTTTTCGACCTTCGCTCTCTGCTAGATATTCTTGCATTTTTTCAAAGGAGCCAAATTTCTTAGCAAGTTCTTTAATTTTTTCAATATCACTTTGGCTGACAACTTCTTCCATTTGTAGGTCATGCTCAATCTCTTGCCCTTCTAGAGCAGAAGGGTATTTAAATTTTATATTCGGAAGGTTTTCTATAGCAGAATTTATTTCATTGAATAGAGGGTCTAAAACTGATCCAACACCAGATATGCATATCCAGCCTTTAGTTCTGGTAAGTGCAGTAAATATTAAGTTTCGATTTCTAACATTTAGATTGTATGATAAGAAATCTGTTCCCATTAGAAATACTGAGTATGCCTCATTACCTTTTGCTTTGTGGATTGTACTGAGAGTTATGCGTCCTTTAACTCTAAAATCACTTATTAAATATTTTTCTGCATGTATATTGTTGGTGTATATCTCGTGCGCAGAAAGGATGTCGGTTAGTCTGTTGAAGTATCTCTTACAGCGATAGTCATCTGCGCACATGACAAGAATATCTTCCGGTGATAGCCCATCAGCCTTAATATCATTAATAATTCTATTTGCTACTTCATTTATTTCTGCATCCATATCATCTGCTTTATGCATTGATATTAGCTCATGAGGTGATTCACCAATCAATGTAGGAGAATGCTTTTCGTCTCTTAAAACATGAACATCCTCATTTTCCTGAAATGCTCCTTCAGTTTTCCCTACGACGGTGTAGCCAAGAGATGTCCAGTGCTCAACATTTTCAATTTTTTGAACTTGCTTTCCATAAACGCCTAATCCAATGCTATGTGCGCATACAAGGGTAGCGAGAGGTGTTCGGTAACAGATGTTTAAATATTTTTCTTTAATAAACTGTGTGCCATCATCATAAATCTGGGCAGCAGTAGGTACTTGGCTTTGGAAAATATTTTGGAATACATCAGCACCAAATGTTACTTGTTTATTTTTTGCTAATTTCGTGCAAAGTCTTAAAAAGTATTTATTATAGTCTTGAGCTTCATCGACAAAAACATAATCATAAAGTGGAGTTATATCTACGCTATCCAACAAGTCCTTGCATGCAAACTCAAAAGCATCCATTCCATGAGGCTTGCATCTCATAGCTTCAGGGTATGTTAAAAATTGATGATTAAAGGCATTACATGCCTCCCAATAAACACCATCATTAGTTCTTCCCCCCCAAGAATGCTTGATCGCGACCCTGTCCAAATTGCTTAAGTCATCATCAAACTCGCGATAAAATCTTTGTATTAAACGTTGGACATGCTGGTATAAACTCTTCGTTGAAAATGTATAAAGTATTTTACTTTTACAACCAGGTTCTGCTCTGACTAAAGTTATTGCTGCCTTCATTGCCAGTACAACGGTCTTACCTGAACCGGCTAATCCACGTATTCTTTGTGGTCCAGAGATCGCTGGAATATATCCTTCTTGCTGGTCTTTATCAAAAAGTAATATTTGTGATTCAACATTGCTTATTTTGTAAACTTTTGAATCGTTATCAAAACCATCTAAATTTCGATCTTCTGCTTTCCAGAGACCTTTCGCTCCCTGTATAGTCGAAATGCTTTCGTAAAATGTTTCAGCCTCTACTTTACAATATGAAGCCTTAATTATTGACTCTAAGTGATGAAAACTAACTGCATGGCTGTTTTTAAGTTCAATAGTGGCTAGTTCACTTTCTTCATAATTTGGGGCGAAGATTATGGTATGAAAAGGGATCTTTAACTGATTAAAACCACTAGAAAGTCGCTTGTTTCTAATTAGCCGCGCGAAAATATTATTCGCAATCTCTAATAGCTTCTCATCAGCGTTTAGTAACACGGATTTGTTATAGCTATTCGCATCTGTCGTATGTAATGACCAAATTCCATATTTCATGCTCACAAGAATAAGCTGTGAAACAATTAGATTGTCATCATTGTTCTTATAAAGAGGGAAATCAACAAATAATTGATCTCCCTCTAGTTCTAAAGATGACTGTTCAAGACCACGAACTAAGCTATTCAATACGGGTGTTGCATGAAAATCATAACCTTTAGGATTTATTTGTAACATATTGTTTTCCGAATAATTGACATGGTGTATATGATGGAAATATAACACTAAGAATTTGATTAGAATAGTTATATTCTGGCTGTGAAGCCCCTTTTATAAAATCTGCAGGTTCAGTTCAGTTCAGTTCAGTTCAGTTCGCTAAGCGAACCATAATCGGACGTTCGAGAAATAAGGTGTTATTACGGTGAATACTCACTATCGGGCCTTCAATATAAAACCGTTTCCCGATAAGGATATCTGCCGCTTGCCGTTGTACCCACCATGTTTTTCACCAATGTAAGCATGTTGATGGCGCTTGTTGCATAGGCGCGACCATCTGATCTCGCCATAGGGTTGGCGAGGTGTACAGATCTAGTTATCACCTGACACCGGCCTCAAACCG
>NZ_CAWMFQ010000010.1:0-2142 GCF_963866995.1 Aeromonas sp. ZOR0002
TCCAAAATTCGTTTTTGTACTACGACCACAGACATCACAGAGGACATCGACAACTTGCTCTGTTGGCACAATTTCTTTTACGAGCATGCTGAACTCCTTATTTAAGGCTTTATGAAACTATAATTTTTCTGCTTTTTATGTGGGAGTAACCTGGGCTGGCTATTTATCACTGCCATAACCAGCATTGAACTCTCATTTGTTATTTTGGGATGTCTTTGCACTCAAATTTTGGAGGTGTTTTCCAACCTGTAACGCGCCCGCTGCGTTTGTTGACCCTGCGGTATTCATTACCCAACAGGATTTCCCATTCAGAGCCGTTCTCCGATAGAACCTGAAAAGTAGTCCCAGGCTCAATGCCTAAACCTGGTTCAGTACAGACCAACTCGGCCATCAGCTCTCCTCAATGCAGGGGCATTCTGCTGTGAATCTTCCACTCAAAGCGACAGTTTGGAGTAGGATAGCTCATGAGAGGTCGTGTTTGTACAATGAGGAATGCTACATGATGCCCTATGCAACCTATCATCCTAGTAGTGACGCAGCAGCTACTGCGAACTTTCTCCTGGAAGCCCTTGGCATTCCTTGTGACCCACTAGGAGCACATCAATGGATCGTGGCTGGCGTAGCACCGGACATACTCTATCGGCTCGCTGAATTGATGAAGACTGATGTGAGGATGGTTTGCCAGTGGGCTGGTATAAGCCGGAGTACACTGACCCGCAAGCTGCGGATTGCAGCCCCCCTATCAATATCGCAGGGTGCCAGGGTATACGGAGTTGCACAGGCCCTCGATGCGGCACTCGTCTTCCACAGGAACGATACCGTCAGGACACTGTCGTGGTTAAACCGCACCGCCTGGGGCCTCGGTGGCGTAGCCCCAGCTAAGTTGTTGGCTACACCAATGGGGGTTCAGGCTGTTGTCGATCTAGTGGGACGGATTCGGCATGGGGTGTGCCTATAAATTTAGACAGCCTGTGGCCTCATATTTCAGCTCAAAAAAACACCATGACAGTTTTTTTCAAATTTTTTCATTTTAGCCACTTGAAAAACTCTGAAAACTGTCCATTTACTAATTATGAGAACAAAAGATTTTTTAAACATTCCGCAGCTTCGCAGCGAAGATAAACCAGTTTTACTACTTCCCCACATGCTATTTTATATGTTAGAAGCGACACTAGCATTGCAAACATGTCAAGCTTTAATACGCAGGATCAAACTTCATGTTGTCATTACTTAACTAAGTGCCAATTTTCGTATGAGTAGAACCAAGACAGAAAAATAGTCATAATGAAATATGGTTATTTTTCGCACCTATGGTGCGGGCTAAACAGAAAAAAGTTCCACCTTATGATTAGCATTTATTATTTCCCATTTAACAGCCACCATTTATGGCGGCTGCAATGAATAATTAAAAACATTATTGATGATAACACTACCACCAGTCTAATAAATTACGCCCTGTCAATGCACCCCACACTATGGCATTCAACATCAGAGCAATGAAGACAGCCGCAGAGCCCATGTCTTTTGCTCGACCAGAAAGCTCATGATGCTCTGATCCTATTCTGTCTACTACTGCTTCAATAGCTGAGTTCAGGATCTCTACAATCACAACCAGCCAACTGATCACCATTAGGAGTAGTATTTGATTTAAACCATCTCCGACAAAAAACGCCAGAGGCATCAACAGCACAATGAGTAGAAGTTCCTGACGAAAAGCCGCTTCATGTCGCCAAGCTGAAGAAAGTCCCTTCATACTATAATTGGTGGCATGAATGATTCGGGTAATTCCAGTTGCACCAGGCTTTGCCATTTTAGCTTCCTCTTTCTGCTTTGCCCGTTAAAAATTTTTAACCATGAAATACACGGACAATAGTAATAAACCTATTATTTAACAGATGATTGGGGGCCTGAGCCCCCAACAATGTAATTTATTGAACAGTACGACATTGACTGAAAATATCTAGACCCTTTTCGTAAACTGATGTTTTGACGTCCCAGATACCCAATACAGATGAGAAAATATTATCGTGTGAGTAGCGAGTATCAGCTGCTTTCTGCTGCAAACACGCCATATCAACGCCTTTCTCTTTGGTAAATCCTGGTGACATCCAGACCTGCATAGGTACTCGGGTCTGGTCATCC
>NZ_CAWMFQ010000011.1:0-4759 GCF_963866995.1 Aeromonas sp. ZOR0002
TACCACCTAAAACGGTGTCCGGGATGATTAGACCACTACAATGTTACTTGCCGAAAGGGTGGCGAGCTTGTCGCCTGACTCCTTATATAGGGCTTCGTTTAGGGAGAAGGCACCGGATAGAACCTTTATGTTGATACATCTTTCCAGCCGCTTTTCGACCGGTAGGCCAAACCACCCGTTGCCAAACAGAGCAAGGGCAATATCCATCTCTTTACGCTCTAGGGGCTTGTTCTCCGGTGAGTTGCCGTTGAGCTTCCTGTAGACATCGTCGACGATCTCCTCGTAGGGTACTGCGGAGCGCCCTAGCACACGGCGTGCGAGATTCATAGCAGAGTTACCACCAAATGCTTGTAGTTCCTCCTTGAGCGTCTGTAGCAGCGCTAGGGGGTAACGATCTACTTTTGGATTGTGACGAGCCATGACCAGCTTCTGCTTGATCGATGCCTCTAGGCCCATACGCCCCTTGCCGTGATCAGTCAGCACATCGACCAGTACATCTATTTCCTGAGGGTGGGCCGCTAGCAGCTGTGCTAGCAGCTTTTTGTCAGATACATGTAGTGCTTTTGTCATTGCATTTCCTCTAGATTTTTTACCTTGAATCTATTTCAGCTGGTCGATATGCAGGCAAAAATACCATATCAAACTTATACATGGAGATAGTATTCGTCTGACTATTTGGTGGGGTTAAATGGATCTGCTTGTTCGGGTTGTGAAGAGTACTCGGACGATCTTGAATAGCGGGTTGCCGAGGGTTTGTTGGGATCCAAGGTTTCCTGCTTGTGTTGCCACCAGGTTATTCTTGGCAAACGGACGATTACGCTGCGCTAATCGTCCCTACATCAAGGTGGTGGTCACATGAGGTGAGTCTTTGACTCTCTCCATTCCCCGCATTGCCCACCGCCATCTTTGTCGTGACTCGCTGCTGATTTCCCCTGACTTCACCGAGACTTCACACAACCTCATTTTCCCCTCACAAATCCCCCCTATCTTCTGCCCACTGATAAATGGGTCCGCTTGCCACAGGGTGGCGAGGGCCAACGAGAGGGGAGCAAGACGATGACATCGTGGATCAAATACGGGTTGGCCGGGGCCTTGATACTGGTGGCGAGCTTCTGGGGCGGCAGCGTGCGGGCGGCGCAGATGCCCCTTGGCTGGGATGCTGCCCTGCCGGTACAGATAACCGGGCAAGATGCGGCGGTTCTGGCGGTGGCCTCTTTCCTGTCGCTCGGGGAATAGCCATCGGTTGCTGCCGGGCTCAGCACCTCAGGGCAGGGATTGGGGCCTGTTTATCCGGACCTGGGCGGTGAGGGCGCGGCATATGGCGTATCAACACAGACCGGGTGACCTACCGCGCCCGATATTGCGCATCCAGCCAGGCGATGGCCTCTTGGGGGTCGTTGAATGCCCGGATATGGTCCGGATGGGTGAGAGAGAGGCAGGAGAGGGCGATGTGATGGAGCACCTTGGCCGAATAGAGGGAGGCGATGGCCACCAGATTCTTCTGGGTCAGCCACTGATAGGTCTCCTGCAGATGGGGCAGGGCGGATAACACCACCCCCTGATGCTGACGATGGTCCACCAGGGCGCAGAAACGCTTACCATCGAGACTGTTTACTACGCGCTTAATCTCCGTAATCCACGTCAGCATACCCTCTTCATTGAAAGGGCCGATCAGCTCGCAGGTGACCAGGTGTTCCTGCACATTGAAGATGAAGTCACCGTGCTTTTTATCAAAGGACATACAACATTCTTATCCATGACCAGGGGCCGCAAGATGATGCTTATTCATTCCGAATGCATCAATACCCGAATAAGGGCTTGCTCGTGGCAGCTGTACTGCTGCGTTGACACCAGGAGATAAAGTGCTGGCCCGTGATGGCGATACGAGAACAACAGGTGGCGCCAGCGTGTTGCATCCGGATGCCGGGTAGTCCGGTCTGCACCCGGGGTGGCAATGCTCCTGTTTGCCCGGGCCCTTATCCCGGGGTGTCTTGCCCGGAAGGGGGGACGGCCTTGGTGAGGGCGTCGATGGCATTGGGGACGAATCGCTCGGAAAAACCGGCGATAAAGGCCCAGATGACGGCTTTGGCGGCATCCAGATTGGTTGCAGGAGAGGCCAGGGTCAGCAGAGTCTGCAAGGAGACATAGGGGTGCTCCATGTGTTTGAACTTGGGAAACAGGTCCCCCTGGAGCAGGCTGCTGGCAAAGAGCCCGTAGGCGATAAAACCGAGAATGCCGGAAAAGAGCAGGGAGACATAAAACTGCGTCACGATCACCCGGGGTTGGCTGATGTGGGTAATGGCACCGCTGTCGTGCAGCCTGGCGAGGCGGTAATAGTTGTTGATGACGGCCCCCACCGACCCGGCAAAGAAGATGGCGGTCATGATGTTGGAAATGAGGGGGATGGTTTGCAGCAGCAGTATCAGGGCAAGGCCTCCGAAGGAGATGAGGCCGCTGATGGCCAGGTGTTTGTAGTAGCGATCCATGGGTAGCTCCATATTGGGCAAGAGACCCTGTTGAGGATAGTCAGCCCATGGCGAAAATGACCCGAAAAGGCCGGTGCAGCAGTGCCCGCCCTTTGTCTGCTCTGTGAAGGCGAAACCCCGGCATAGGTGGGTGTTTCACCGGGGTTCTTGATGGAGCGATTCGCCTGATCAGCCGGCCAGCGGCAGATAGACATGCTGGTAGGCCAGGGCTATGGCGCTGTAGAGCAGCAGGGCGGCCATCAGCAGGTTGAAGTACCTGAACCAGCGAGGATGTTGAAGATGACGTCCGATGAGACTGCCCGCCATCGAGTAGCTGCCGGGGGCGCCGGCGGCCAGCAGGCCGAGCAGCAGGGACCAGGGCAGCAGGCTCCAGCCGTGGATCTGGGCTGCCGGGAACTGGATGCTGGTGATGGGCAGGGTGGCGATCATGGCCTTGGGGTTGAGCAACTGGATGACGAAGCCGCTGCGCACCCCCAGAGGGCGGGCAGGCGCCTCGTTGGCACCGAGCTCGCCGCTGTCGCTGGCGATCTTGATGGCGAGATAGGCGATATAGAGGCACCCCACCAGGCTGACATAGATCAGGGTATCTTCCCGCACCAGGCGGGTGCCCGCCCAGCCAAAGAGCAGCAGGAGCACGAACATCGCCAAGCCGACCCCGAGGAAGAAGCCAAGGGAGGCGCGGGTGCGGCCACCCAGGCCTGCATTGAGGCCGATGAGGTTGACGGGGCCAGGGGTATACATGATGCCGATGGCATAGGTGAGAAGCTCAATCATGGGGTGTTCCTTGGGCTCAGCGGATCAGGCTGGCACTGTATTGGGTGGGAGTCATGCCATAGATGCGCTTGAAGCGACGGTTGAGGTGACTGAGATCGGTGAAACCGTAGCGGTACACCAGATCCTGCGCTGACTCTCCGGCGGCCAGGGCGCGCCGGGCGGCATTGATGCGGCAGTTGATCACGTATTGATGGGGTGTGATGCCAAGCTGTTGGCGAAACAGCCGCAGGAAGTGGTACTTGGAGATGTTGGCCGCCGCGCTGATGTCGGCCAGGGAGATATCCTGCTGAAAGTGGGCGTGGATAAAGTCCCTGGCCTGCAACAGGAGGCGATCGATGCGGCTCACCCGGCCATTGGGCTCAAAACGTCCCGCCTGCTGCATCACCCGGGTGGCGAGGCGATAGAGGGCAAACTCCTGCTCTATGCTGTCGGCCTGGCCGCGCACCGCCTGGGCCAGCTCGAGGATGCAGGCGCTCAGCGCCTCATCGCGCACCAGGGGCTGCAACAACCGATAGGTCCCCATTGCCCGCTCGCCCGCGGCATCGGCAAACAGCGGGGTGAGTTCGTGGGGCGGAATGTAGAGCATGGTGTAGTCGAGGCTGGCGTTGTCACCGGCATGACCGTCGTGGACATCCCCGGGATTGAACTGGATGACGCTGCCTGCCGGGCTGGAGTGGGCTCCGCCGTGGCAGAAGAAGTTCTGCCGCCCGGCCAGAGTGACCCCGAAGGAGTACTCCTCGTGGGCGTGACGGTCGTAGCGAAATTCCGTCATGTTGACCCGCAGCGCAGTCAGGCTCGCCAGGTGCTGACTGTGTGCGAATATGAACTGGTTGTCCTGCGCCATCTTTCCCTCCTGTACCAGACTGCCCCCCTAATCTAGCCCCAAGCCTGTGTCGCCCGCTTGGACAATCTTGCTGTTTGCCGGCCCGCCTGCGCCCCGCACCGAGAAAAACGGCGCAGCCGATGGCTGACTGCGCCGGCTGGCCCGTCAGCGAAAGCGAAACAGCTCCCGGTGCAGCGGGGTGGCCAGATGGGCATCCAGGGTGTGGGCCATGGGCTCGGGGCCGCAGAACCACACCGGGGTGTGCTGGCGTTGGCCCAGGGCGGCGAGATCCAGTCGGCCGCGCTCGGATTCCAGGTGCAATTGGTACTCGACCCCGGCCCGGCGGCACAGCTCGGCCAGCCGGGCGTGATAAGGGGCGGCCTCGGCGGTGGGGGCGCACTGCAGCAAGGTGGTGCCGGGGCGTTGTTCGCCACGGCGCACCAGGGCCTCCAGCCAGGCGACGAAGGGGGTGATGCCGATACCGGCGCCCACCCAGAGCGCGGGGGCCGGATCCGGCAGGGCGAAGGCGCCATAGGGGCCGGTCACGGTGACCGTATCCCCCACCTTGAGGTGGCGGTGCAGCCAGCGGGTGTGATCCCCGAGGGCGCGCACCGCCAGTGTCAGGGTGCGGCCATCCGCCGAGACATTGACCAGGGTGTAGGGATGGGGACTGTGA
>NZ_CAWMFQ010000012.1:0-8867 GCF_963866995.1 Aeromonas sp. ZOR0002
TAGGGGCGCATTATAGGGAGCCGCGCCGTGATGACAAGGGCTTTTTCACCGAAAAGAACCGTTCGCTCAGATATACAGCAAAGCGGTTCTATTTCGTTCGCATCACCACCATTTCGGGCTGTCATTGGATTTAAATTGAACATTTGAAAAGCCAATTTATAATTGGCTTTTCAAATGTTCAATTAAGGTTTCATTCATGCACCAGATCCTGGATAGCCGCAAAGAGGAGAGAATCGTTCCTCTGTTCCGCCTCGGGTTTCGGCCTTTCTTCCTGTTCGGCGCCTTGTTCTCGGCTTTGGCGATGCTTGGCTGGCTGGGGCAGCTCAACAGCTGGTTCGCTCTGCCCGGGATTGCCAACCCCATCTGGTGGCATGCACATGAAATGCTGTTCGGCTTTGGTGCCGCCATAGTGGCGGGTTTTCTGCTTACCGCCGTCCAGAACTGGACCGCTCACCCAGGTGTACGCGGTTGGCCGCTGGCACTGGTCGTGGGATTGTGGGCAATCCCGAGAGGCCTGCTCCCCTGGTTTGGAGAAAGCAATGTCACTCTGATGGTCATGGACCTGGCCTGGTTGCCCCTCTGTACGTGGTTTCTCGCCAGACCCATCATAGTGACGCGCCAGTGGCGCAATCTCTTTTTTGTTCCCCTGCTTCTCGTGTTGACCCTGCTCAATACCGCTTGCTGGCGGTGGCATGCCGAATGGCCACTGGTGGAACATATCCTGCTTGCAACCGTGCTCCTCTTCACGACCCTGATTGCCGTCATGGGAGGACGTGTCATTCCCTTCTTCACCGCCAGAGCCACTGGGGCGGAAAAAGCACTCCCACTGCCGTGGCTGGAGCGCATTGCCCTCGCGTCTCTGTGGCTCATCCTGCTGCTCTGGTTGGTACTCCCGACCCAGTGGGTCATCGGCATCCAGATGTTCCCTCTATATATAGTGGCGGCAGGGGCTCACCTCTACAGGCAGCTGCGCTGGCGACCCGGAACCACGGTGGCCCAGCCCCTGCTGTGGTCGCTTCACCTGGCATACCTCTTTATCCCACTGGGGCTGACCGCCCTGGCGGCACGCACGGCTGGCTGGCCGATTGCCTTGTCACTGGCCAGCCATCTGTTCAGCGCGGGCAGCATGGGGGCCATGATCCTCGGGATGATAGCCCGTGTATCCCTCGGACACAGTGGCAGAGCCCTGCAGATAGGGCGCAGGATCTCGGCGGCATTTGCACTGGTCATCCTGTCCGCACTGTTGCGGGTTTTGCTCCCCCTCTTTTGGCCAGACCTCACCCTCACGGGATGGAACCTCAGCGGATGGAGCTGGGTTGCCGCCTACGGTCTGTTCATCTGGGTTTATACCCCCATACTGACCAGTCCCAGGGCGGATGGCCGCCCCGGCTAGTCATCGCGTGGCCATGGCCGGATAGTGGATCAAATTGTGGAAGATGGCGGGAGCGACCCCAAGATTGCGATAGCCATGGGGACGGTCCGCTGCAAACCGGACGGCCTCACCCTGATCGAGGGAACGCCACGCCCCATCAACCAGTACCTCCATCACACCGCTGATGACGATGACATGTTCGGTCACTCCGGGTTCATGGGGTTCTGACTCCCGCTGGTAGCCAGGTAGCAGGGTCAGTTCGAACAACTCGAAACCAAAGCGGGCCTCATAGGGGAAAAGCGGGGCAACCTGCATCCCCTCTCCCGCCGGCTGCTGTCGAATATCATCGGCAATACGGTATACCGTCTCTCCCTGTGCCGCTGGTGTCGGCTCAATGAAACTGGAGAAAGAGACCCGAAAGCCGGTGGCAATCTTCCACAATGTTGCCACCGTCGGACTGGATTCACCTCGCTCGATCTGTCCCAGCATGGCCTTGCTCACCCCCGTTTCACGGGCGGCCATATCCAGGCTCCATCCTCTTTCAGTGCGCAGCCCTTTCAATCGCTGGGCCAGATAGCGACTCATCTCCTGCATCTGTTCTCCGATTACTTCGAACCATATTGTGCGCCATAACGCACAGCGTTATAGTCAAAACCACATTGTACGCAATAGCGCACAAGCTATCAGAATCCACAAGGAAGTTTCCCATGCCCCTAGCCCTCCCCCACATGGTCGCGGGACTCATCGCCGTATTGGTGGGTTACACGAGCTCTGTCGTCTTGATCATCCAGGCCGCCACGGCCGCCGGTGCCGAGACAGCCCAGGTCTCTTCCTGGTTATGGACACTGGGTATCGGCATGGGGGTCAGCTGCATCGGCCTCTCCCTCTATTACCGGATGCCTGTCTTGACGGCCTGGTCTACCCCGGGTGCCGCTCTGCTCATCACCAGCCTGGGGAACTTCAGTCTGGCGGAGGCCATCGGCGCCTTCATCATCTCTTCACTGCTGATCACCCTCTGCGGCATCAGCGGCTGGTTCGACAGGCTGATGCGTCACATTCCCGCCCCCCTGGCGGCCGCCATGCTGGCCGGAGTCTTGCTCAGGTTCGGGCTGGATCTCTTCAAGGTGGCACCGCAAGATCCTTTGCTGCTTGGCACCTTGCTACTGGCTTTCTTGCTGGGTCGCCACCTCTGGCCCCGCTACACCATGGTGCTGGTCCTGGCGGCCGGCATGCTGCTCTGCACCCTGAGGGGCGAGCTGCAACTCAACGAGGTTCACTGGCAACTTTCCACCCCGGTCTGGATCTCGCCAGCCTTTTCCATCGACGCCCTGCTCGGCATCGCACTCCCGCTCTTTCTCGTTACCATGACCTCGCAAAACATGCCGGGCATTGCCATCCTTCGCGCCCACGGCTATCAACCGGCCACTTCTTCCCTGATTGGCTGGACCGGATTCATCGGCGTGCTGCTGGCACCGTTTGGCGGCTATGCCTTCAACCTGGCCGCCATCACAGCCGCCATCTGCATGGGCAAGGAAGTGGATCACGATGTCACTCGACGCTGGCCTGCTGCCGTGTGGGCTGGATGTTTCTACCTGCTCACAGGCTGTTTCGGTGCCACCGTGGTTGCCCTGTTCAGCGCATTCCCTGCGGTGCTGGTCACCTGCGTGGCCGGGCTGGCGCTGCTCGGCACCATAGGCAGCAGCTTGCACAGCGCCTTGCAGCAGGACGAGGAGCGGGAAGCCGCGCTACTGACTTTCCTCGTGACTGCCTCGGGGATCACCCTGCTCGGGGTCGGGTCTGCCTGCTGGGGATTGCTGATCGGAGTGACATTGCATCAAGTCAACCGGCTCCGTGCCTGACCTGACCATCTGGGGAGACTCCAGTGAGACGCAGCACATAATCCTGAGAAAAGCGTTCACATATGAACCTTATTCCTTTCTAGTGACAAAACGGCGCAGATCCTTCCCGACAAGCGCCGTGGTCAGACTCAATACTGGAGAACGAAGATGAGGAATCAGGCTGTCATTTTGTTACTGGCACTGCTGGGCGCCACCACGGCCCAGGCTGCCGACACCGATCGGGAGCTGGCACGCCAGCTCGCGCTGCAGCAGAAGAACCTGCTGCCACTCCTGAACAGTCAGGAATACCAGAGCCCGCTGCCCAACCTGCTGCAAAAGGCCAGCCCCCGCCTGAAGCGTCAGGCTCGGGGTGCCAACCAGGCGGCCATCAGTCGGCAAGGGCTGGATGGCGAGGTCAGGGAGCTGATGCAACTGCGGCTGGCCAATCCGGATCAGGCGGATGCACTGCAACAAGGGGTGGAGCCACTGGTTGCCTACATACCAAGTGGTGACGAAAAGAGCTGGAGCGCCATCGAGGCGTTCGACAGCGCCGGCAACCCGATCTATCTCGATGTGAACCAGCCGCCGGCGCGGCCGGTACTGGTGGTGGAGGCCGATCCGGTCAAAGCCAAGAATGCCGGCCTGAAGGTGATGCGAAAGGCGCTGGCTGCCGCCGACATGCAGGTGACGCCCCGTGCCACCAGCAACACCACGCCCCTCAAGACCAGCATTCTCAAGAAGATCAGGCTCAACGATGATCAGGAGCCCTGGCTGCTGGGCGCCGCCGAGGTCTATGCCGTCGTGGCCGGGGTCAATCCTGGCAGGGACGAGCCCGTGGTGGATATCGTCGACATGCCCTATCTCGACTACGACAACACCGACTACACCCCCAACCAGATCCTGGTCTATTGGGATCGCTACCGCTGGGGAGCCGTCGACGTGGTCATGATGGAGCAGGATGACAACGTCAATTACAAGGAGCTGAGCGCCCTCCTGATTGACGCACTCAAACTCGGCTTCACTGCGGGCGGCGTACCCGAGGCCCTGCCCTTCCTCGACCTCGGCGGTCGTATCGTCAAGGCACTCCCGGACTCCTGGATGACCAACAACGACGACTACCTCGACACCTTCTATACCCTGGAGCAGGACCAGAGCTATCACCAGTATCCCGGTGCCGCCGGCAATGCAGTCATCGATCTCGAGCCCAGGGAGATCCAGCCAACCCGGCCCTGACTGTCGCCCAAAACAAAAAGCCAATGAGAAGACTCATTGGCTTTTCTGTATCAGAGCCGCGGATCAGGCCTGACCTTTCGGCCTCACACCCAGTGTGTGACAGATGGCGTAGGTCAGCTCTGAGCGGTTCAGGGTATAGAAGTGGAAATCCTTCACCCCTTCCTGACTCAGCACACGCACTTGGTCGATGGCAATGCTGGCTCCCACCATGTTGCGCGTCATCTGATCGTTTTCCAGCCCTTCGAAACGCTGGTGCATCCAGCGCGGGATCTTCACGTTGGTGAAACCAGCAAACTTGGCCAGGGTCTGGTAGTTGGAGACCGGCAGTATCCCCGGCACGATCTCCGCATCGATACCGATGGCGGCGCAGCGATCCCGAAAACGCAGATAGGTCTCCACATCGAAGAAGAACTGGGTAATGGCTCGGTTGGCACCGGCATCTATCTTGCGCTTGAGGTTCAGCAAGTCGGATTGCGCACTGCGAGCCTCGGGGTGGCCTTCCGGATAGGCGGCGACCGAGATGTCGAAATCGGCTTCGGATTTGAGCAGGGCGACCAGGTCGGTGGCATACATGTCAGGCTTGTCGAGACCGGGAGGCAAGTCGCCGCGCAGGGCCACGATGTGACGAATGCCGCTGTTCCAGTAGTCACGGGCAATGGTGCGCAGCTCGTCACGGCTGGCGTCGATACAGGTCAGGTGCGGGGCGGCGATGAGGCCGGTACGCTCCTTGATGTCCTTGATCACCTTGTGAGTGCGGTCCCGGGTGCCCGAATTGGCGCCATAGGTCACAGAGACAAATTTGGGCTCCAGCACCTGCAGGCGCTCGATGGACTGCCAGAGGGTGTTCTCCATCCCTTCGCTGTTGGGCGGGAAAAACTCGAAACTGACCGATATGTCGCCACCCAGATCCGCCAAACTCTGGTTGAGTGCCTCAACCTGACGCGCGCTGTGAAATCCCATCTGCTCTCTCCCTGTCCTGCAACCCATTCCTTCACGCCAAAACGGATGTTTGGACGTCTAAACGTCTTTCTATCTTTATGAGAAAACGGATCAAAGTCAATACCGATTTGTCAGCGACAAGGGGGATTGCCGTTTTTTTTATTTTGCAATTCAACCTAAGTAATGAGCGACCCCATCCCAAAATGCTGTCAGGCACGCTATGATGCGGGCGGATCGTCCTGGACGTTCTGAATCTGCGTGTGATTGTTTGGCCGGGTTTCCCGGCCTTTTTTTAACTTCTTTCCCCGCCTGCCGATAAGCAATTCAAGCGTTTGCAGGAGCCCCATCATGGAAGATCACCCCGGTTTTGCCACCGATCTGCTGTTCGATCGCTATCAGGGCGAGGTGACGGATCATGATGCGTTCTGGACCGTGCGCACCCCGGGCTCTCCAGACTACTACTTCGGCAACTACCTGCTGCTGCCCACTCCCCCAAGCGATCGTGACAAGGGCTGGCTCGAGGCCAGTTTCGACAGGCTGATTGGCTGGGACCCCCGTATCCGCCACCGCACCTTCCAGTGGCCTCTCGCCGCAGGCCAGAACAGCCGGGTCGCCGGGTTCGTGGCGGCTGGATACCAATACATGGAGTGCGTAGTACTGGCGCTGGGTGCAATGGAGTGGCAAGCTCCCACCGGCAGCGACCTGGCCCCGGCTCGCCCGTTCACCGCGGCGGACTGGGATCAGTGGCTCGCCTTCGAGCTGGCAGAGCGGGATCCCGCCCATTCGGAGGAGCGCTATCTTCCCTATCTCTTGTCACGCCGCCAGCTCTATCAGGCCATGATCGATGACGGGCTCGGACAGTGGTGGGGGTTATGGCACCAGGATCAACTGGTTGCCAGCTGCGGACTCTTCTTCACCGGCCCCCTGGGACGCTTTCAACTGGTGCGCACGCACGCAGAGTGGCGAAACCGGGGGCTCTGTCGTCTGTTGCTGAGCCAGGTCGCACGCCAGGGACTGGCACGGGCCAGTTCGCTCATCATAGTGGCAGACGAGCACTATCACGCCCAGCGGGTCTATCGCACTCTGGGTTTCGTGCCGGTGGCCCGTATTGGCAGCCTGTGCCGCTTGCCACGGGAATGACAGGTCATCACGCAGATGAAGAACGGGAGGCCAAGGCCTCCCGTTCTTCATGGTGAACCATCAGGGCTGTGCCCCCTCCAGTTCGCTGGCGAGCGCCTCCTCCACTTCGGCAGGAGGCGCTGGAGCGACGGCTCCGGACACCGGTACTGACGGAGGCTGGGTCGCGCTTGCTCCGGAAGGCGCTTGTCCATCCGGCACCACAGGTGCAGCAGGTTCGGTCCCGATGGCACCCGACACAGGGACGGCAGGCACGCTCGCCTCACACTGACACTCCTGTCCCTTGCCCTGGTTGCCCTGATGGGGGGCATACCACCCTTTCAACCCCTGTTCCAGGCGATCGGCCGCCGCCTTGGGTGCCACGGTTCCCAGCAATACCTGCTGGCTCACCTCGGCCAGTTCATCCCCGAGCTTGGGAGTGCCGCGGGAGAGGATCTGGGTGGCAACCCGGATGGTGGAATCGCACTGATCCCGCCACTCCATCATCTCTCTGGCCGCCGGATTGGTGGCTTCAAAGAAGTGGTTGGAGAGCGAGAAGAAGCCGGGCAGCGAGTTGGTATAGAGCTCGGCAAACTGGGGAGTGGTCAGCCACTGCAGGAAGGTCATGGCGGCCTCCTTGTTCTTGCTGGCCGGATTCATCCCCATACCGATATCGGTGTGATCGGTGAAGAAACAGCCATCCCCCTGCTTTGCCACGGGCGGGCGCATGACACCGAAGTCCACCTTGCCGGTGAAGGGGGCAATCTCCCAGGATCCCGCCGCATAGAAGGCAGCCTTGCCCGAGGTGAACAGCTCATTGGTGGTGGCGTAGTCGCGGCTCTCGCCCCCCTCCCCCAGGTAGTCACGCCAGCGGGCCAGCTCCTCGAACACCTTGACGTATTGCGGGTTGTTGAAGCGCTCCTGGCCCCCGATCAACGCCAATCGACCATCCTCCCCCTTCCAGTAGTTGGGGCCTATGTTCTGGAAACCGAGCTCGGAGGCAACCCAGCTCTCCGAGCCGCTCACGGCGAGGGGAACATAGCGACCATCCGCCTTCACCTTGTCCAGGGCCGCGAAGAATGCCTCGCGGGTCTGGGGAACCGTCAGCCCCAGCTCACTGAAAATCTTCTTGTTGTAGAAGAAGCCGTGAATCACCGATGCCATGGGTACGCAGAAAGTCTGGGCGCCACTGTCGGTCTGCCAGGGGGATTGGGCAAAGCTCGGGAAGTTCTCCATCCCCGCCATCTCGCTCAGCTCCACCAGATGGCCCGCCTTGAACAGGGCCAGGGAGTCGTCAAACGGGCGGCAGGTGATGAGATCCCCCGCCTTGCCCGCCTTGAGGCTGGCCCAGAGGGTCGGCATGTACTCGACGTTCTGCACCCCGTTGAATTTCACCTGAATACCCGGGTGGGCGGCCTCGAATGCAGGAATGATCTTCTGTTCCCACAAGGCCTTGTCATCTATGCGCCAGCTCTCTATCACCAGCTCGCTGGCCATCAGCTGGCCACACAACAGGAGACTCAGGGCCCCGATCCACTTGTTAGCCATAAGTCCTCCTACACCTTGAAATGGGCGATCAATTGCTGCTGCTTGGCGACCAGATCCGCCAGCACCTCACTGCTGCTGGCCGATTCCCGCGCCTCCCGCTCGGTCTCGTAAGCCACATCCGCAATGCCGGCGACATGACGGGCAACCCCCTGACTCACGGAGATCTGTTCCTGGGCGGCATGAGCCACCTGATCCGCCATCGCCTTGATGGCACTCATCCGCTCGGCAATGGATTGCAGCGCCTCGTCCATCACCCGGGTCTGGGCCACGCAATCCTGGGTCTGCTCCTGGCTGCGTGCCATCACGGCCACCACGTGCTTGCTGGAACTTTGCAGGTTCTCGATCATGGCCTGGATCTCCTCGGTCGAGGTCTGGGTCCGGTTCGCCAGTGCCCGCACCTCGTCCGCCACCACCGCGAAGCCGCGACCGGCGTCCCCCGCCCGGGCCGCCTCGATGGCCGCGTTCAGCGCCAGCAGGTTGGTCTGCTCGGCGATGCTGCGGATCACGTCGAGGATACTGCCGATGTTGTCGCTGAATTCCCCCAGCTTGTGGGTGATGCCGACCGCCTCTTCCATGGCACCCGCCAGTTGTTCGGTGATCTGGCGAGTAGTCGCCACCTGTTTGCGTCCGGCGCGGGCCTCTTCGTCCGCCAGGTCCACCTCGCGCTTGGTGCCGTCGGTAGAGCGCGCCACCTCGGTGGCACTCACCTCCAACTCGGTGATGGCGGCGGCCACCTGATCGGTCTGGCTCTTCTGATCCTGCACCCGTGACATGGCCCGCTCGCTTATCTCGGCGGCGCGGCTCGCCTCGTCCACCAGATG
>NZ_CAWMFQ010000013.1:0-9927 GCF_963866995.1 Aeromonas sp. ZOR0002
CACAGTAGGCTCCACCACCCGCCACCTGGGGGTGCCCGAGTGCGTACGCGAGCTGACCCATCGCTTCGACTACAACGATCTGGCCTCCCTCAAGGCCCAGCTGGAAGCCCATCCCGGCGAGTTTGCCGCCGTGATCCTGGAGCCCATGAACGTCGCCTGGCCCGCCCCGGACTTTCTGCCCGGTCTGCGCCAGCTGTGCGACAAGCACGGCGCCCTGCTCATCTTCGATGAGACCATCACAGGTTTTAGAAATCATTTAGGAGGCGCCCAGACCCTGTTCGGGGTGACCCCGGATCTGGCCGCCTTCGGCAAGGGGATGGCCAACGGCTTCCCCATCTCCGCCGTAGTGGGCCGCCGCCAGTACATGCGCCGCATGGAGGACATCTTCTTCTCCGGCACCTTTGGCGGCGATGCCATCGCCCTGGCGGCGGCCAACGCCGTGATCGGCAAGATGCGTCGGCTCGACGTGCCCACTCGCCTGGCCGAGCGGGGCCAGCAACTGCTCGATGGGCTCAACGCCCTGTTGCAAAAGCTGGATGCCCCAGGCTGGCTGCAAAGCGCCGGCCACCCCAGTTGGTGTTTCTTACTGACAGGTGATTCAACCAACCACACAAGCTGGCAGTTAAAGAGCTATTTAATGCAGGAGCTGTGCAAGCGTGGCATCCTTAGCCTTGGCAGCCACAACCTGAACCTTGCCCATAGTGAAGAGGACATTCGAACCCTGCTGGCCGTCTATGCAGAAGTCCTGCCGGAGCTTATCCGTCTGGACGCGAGCAAGGCCATCCATCAGGCCCTGGATGGCGAGCCTATCCAGCCGGTATTCAAGGTGCGCTGAGTGCAACCAGATATGCCGCAGACTCAACGCACAGCATCGGATAGCATGAGGCTAGACGGCCAGCGGATTGTTTTTCGTACCGATGCATCGCTGGAGATCGGTTCAGGCCATGTAATGCGCTGTCTGACCCTAGCCGATGCATTGAGTGAGAAAGGGGCTGAGTGCTGGTTTATCTGCCGTGCGCATCCAGGACACCTGGCTGAGCTTATCCGTACCCGTGGGCACCACTGCCATCTGCTTGACACAGTCGCCGAGCCAGAACAAGGCTCTGTGGACATATCCTCACCTGCACATGCGAGCTGGCTTGGATGCAGCAGGATGCTGGATGCTGCACAAACCCATGTAATTCTGGCCGAGATGTGTCCAGCATGGTTGATTGTCGACCACTACGCTCTCGACGCCCACTGGGAAAGCAGGCTCCGTAATTATGTCGGTCGAATCATGGTGATCGATGACCTTGCGGATCGTCATCACGATTGCGATCTGCTGCTCGACCAGAATCTGGGCCGCCAGCTCGATGACTACCGAAAGCATGTCCCACCCGGTTGCCAACTCCTGATCGGCCCACGCTATGCATTGCTTCGCCCAGAATTTGCTGAATTACGAGAATACTCTCTAAAGCGGCGCCAGCGTCCGGTGTTAAAACAGGTTCTGATCACTATGGGGGGTGTCGACAAGCTTAATGTAACTAGCCAAGTGTTGAATGCATTACGCTGTGCCCCCTTGCCTGACGATTGTCGGATCCTTGTAGTAATGGGACCAAAGGCCCCATGGCTAACACAGATTGAAGATCTCGCTGCAACTCTACACTGGCCAACCGAAGTACTGGTTAATGCTAACAATATGGCGCAACTTATGGCGAGTAGTGACTTGGCGATCGGTGCTGCGGGTAGTACATCTTGGGAGCGATGCTGTCTCGGTTTACCTACATTGATGATGATAATTGCAGACAACCAACAAGAAGCAGCACACAATTTAATGTCGGCTGGAGCGGCTGTGTGTATGCAAGAAAGAAATATGGAAAAAAACATTACACATTGGGTTAATGAATTTATTACAGCACCAGGAACTAGCACTGCAATGACAAGTTGTGCCAGTAGTATTACAGATGGTTTAGGAGTCTGGTTAGTTTCAGACAAAATAATATCTACTTAAATGGGAATTTTGCCATGGATTCTCTTGGTGTATTACGAAATGTTAGAGAAAATGAACTTGATATAATGCTCGCTTGGCGTAACGAGCAAAAAGTAAGAAGTAATATGTACACTCAGCATATTATATTGCGTGAAGAGCATTATTCTTGGTGGGAGAAAACTAAACTCCGTCAAGACCAAAGATATTATATGTATGAATACGAAGGGCAGCCATGTGGCATAACATCATTTAACAATATAGACTTGAGTAATAAAAATTCAGCCTGGGCATTTTACACAGCACCTTCAGCACCGAGAGGATCTGGAGCTAAGATGGAGTTTCTGATGCTCGACCTAGCATTCATTACGCTTGGCTTACACAAACTATACTGTGAGGTATTAGAGTTTAATCGCCCTGTAATTACTTTACACCACAAGTTTGGCTTTGAAACTGAGGGGGTTTTTAAGGATCAGCGCTTTACTAATGGAGAGTTTATCAACGTTCATAGACTGGCTATTTTAAAAACCCAATGGGAATCCAATAGAACTGCTCAATTAGAAAGAATAACAGCATTCAGGAGCAGATAGCATATGAAACCAAGAATATTTATTAATGATGTTGGCGTTGGTGTTGATTTTCCTCCATATGTGATAGCAGAAATGTCTGCTAACCATAATGGCAATCTAAATAATGCATTCCGCTTAATTACAGAGGCTAAGCATGCTGGTGCTAGCGCTATAAAATTACAGACTTATACAGCAGACACCATTACTCTTAACAGCAATTCCCCAGAATTTCAAATCCATGAAGGGCTTTGGCGTGGTAAGAGTCTTTATCAACTTTACCAAGAGGCTCAGCTACCTTGGGAATGGCATGCTCCCTTATTTCAGCATGCCCGTAAAATCGGTATCACAATTTTCAGCTCTCCTTTTGACACCACCGCGGTAGATCTCCTAGAAGAGCTCAATGCGCCTGCCTACAAGATTGCTTCTTTTGAAGCAATTGACCTACCATTGATCCGCTATGTCGCAAGCACAGGCAAACCCATGATCATATCGACGGGCATGGCAAACGCGGAAGAAATTGAAAATGCGATTGAGGCGGCGAGAACTGGTGGCTGCAAAGAATTAGCCATACTTCACTGTGTCAGTGGTTATCCTGCTCCGGCTGAAGATTACAACTTGCGCACCTTGCTAGATATGCAGCAGCGCTTCGGATTAGTGACTGGGTTATCCGATCATACGCTCGACAATACAACAGCTATTGCCAGTGTTGCCTTGGGAGCATCGGTCATTGAGAAACATTTTACTCTGGATCGCAATGGCGGTGGTCCTGACGATAGTTTTTCGCTGGAGCCGACAGAATTAAAGCAACTATGTATTAGTGCCAGAACAGCATGGTCTGCACTGGGTCAAGTGGATTACAGCCGAAAATCCAGCGAAGTGGGAAATGTAAAATTTCGGCGCTCTCTCTATTTTGTCAAAGACCTGCAGGTGGGAGAAACCATCACGGCAGATGCGGTGCGCAGTGTACGTCCTGGCTTTGGATTGGCGCCCAAATATCTTCCTGATGTGATAGGAAAAACTGTTACTCAACCTATATTGGCAAACACGCCGGTAAACAACGACGTTTTTAAATAATGGAAGGGCATATGCATCAGAAGAACGTCTTCATGGACCACGAAGGGGATGAGTGGTATAAGCGCAACAAGGCCGCCATCCTCGATAAATCTCTGGCAAATGATCCCATCTTCAAGGCGCTGGAATATCTGGGCAGCAGACCTGCCAGGATCCTGGAGATAGGCTGTGCCAACGGCTGGCGGCTGGCGCAGCTGGCCGAGCACTACGGCGCCCGCTGCTATGGGGTGGATCCGTCCGCCAGCGCCATCCAGGATGGGCTCTCCCGCTATCCAGGGTTGCAGCTCACCGTGGGGACGGCCGACTGCCTGCCCGAGATAGAGCCGGTCGACCTCATCATCTTCGGCTTCTGCCTCTATCTGTGCGACCCCCAGGATCTGTTCAAGATTGCCGCCGGCAGTGATGCCCTGCTGGCTGATCGGGGCCTCATGACCATACTGGATTTCAATCCGCCGGCCGGACACTATCGTAACGACTATCAGCATCACGCTAATATCTTCAGCTACAAGATGAACTATGGCGAGCTGTTTGGCTGGCATCCGGGCTACCATCGCCTGTTTGAACATGTGCAACATCACGATGGCGGCACCGAACTGGAGCCCGATGCGCTGATCTCGGTGCAGATCCTGCGAAAGGATGCGAGGCTACTCGCGGCACAGAATCCTTATCCCAAGGGATAGAAAAACACCGGCCCAAGGGCCGGTGTTTTTATTTGCTTAAACTTTTTTCCTTTATTTTCTGAACAGCGCCATCACTTCGTTATCTATCATATCCACGCTATCGAGAGCCCTCGGATACATGTCTCTGACTTTCGCCAAGAATTCCAACCAGAGTTCGATGGCCGGCTTCATCAGCACCAGTGTCTCCTCCTCCCCCTCGAAGGAGTAGAGAATGGAGCTCAGCAGGGTGAATACATAGTTCATCGAACCTATCATGGTCTGTGAAATATGCTGCTGGCGTGTGGCAGAAATCTGGGCAAGATAGCCAAAGTTGCGCAGCATCAACTGATTAATCTCATTGCGAGACGTGAAATCCTGTTGCCATTCGGCCACCATCTTGTCGATAAAAATGTTGAAGAACTCGACATCAAGCAGCGAAGAAAAGTCCTGCTTGAACAGTGGAATAGGGGCACTCAGCGCCGCAATTTCCCCGAGCAGATCAGACTTATCAACAAACTGGGAAAGACTTATTTCAGAGCTTGGTAAGGCCCTAGCCTGCATGATCCTAGCACCATCACTGCAGTTGAAACACTGCACATCGGGATTAGCAACCAGCACTTGTTCGATCACATGACGTGAAGCATCAAACATGGCGTTGCTGATGACCATACCGCCAAAATTCCCTTCGCGATGCCATTGGCTGTCGCCATACATCAGCGCCCCCAAGGCACCAGCACTCTCCTCGTTGTTATAGTAGGAGCTGAGCTTGGAATGATGGTGCCCCTTGTGCTTGTAGCCGTTATCCAGACCGAACAGATACAGGTTTTTAAAACCAAGGTGGATGGGGGCGCTGACACCGATATTACCCACTAAGGGATTAACCCCACCGAGAGCGGCGCAGGCGTTTAAATGAGGGAAGTAATTATGGTAGAGCGCCACCCCGGGCTCGCTGTGTTTGAATGCAAGTGCTGATTGGCTGAATAGCGAAGCACAATCAGGGTGGATCACATCAGTACTCAGGAACAGGATATCTCGCAGGTAATCGGGATCGTTCAGGTTGACCAAGAAGTCATAGACAATCTTGGTTCGCTCCGTCTCAACGTGAATATCCGGCTTGATGCCGACCTTGTGCAAGGCCGAAATGGCACTGCCACAGGAGATGATGATGGCCTTGTCTTTGTTTTTCTCAATGACAGAGATGGAATCATCCAGCGATGGGCCATTGGCAATCACAAAAATCGGGGTCCGTTGATATGTTGGCGAAATCCTTTTATCTTTTCCCAAGAATGGCACGGAACGCTCAATATTATTGATAGTGTGGGATAGAGCTATCAGATTGTCATCGAAAAAGCCCCACCCCATCACCAGCAAGAAATATTCTTGCTGCACCTTTTCGATCAGCTTTTTGATCTTTTCATTCTGATAGCCCCACATGATGAATGCATTGGCAATCAGGAAGGAACCACGGCTGTGAATGGCAGAGGCGAAATCCTTGACGATGCTCTCTTCATCCTGTCCCAGCAGGATCTGCATCCCCAGGTTCTCTTGATGCAGGTAATCGAGCAAAGGTGCCCAGTCGAAGCAGTACAAGGAGGCGTAAAAGAGATCCAGATCCGGCTCGAAGAGGAACAGAGTGCCGATCTTGCACCTTTCATAGAGATAGCCAAGGTGGTACCCGAGACCGACGCCAAACACCAGGGCACTGGGGACCTCATTGGGGACATGTTCGAGCTGTGTCTCCGTCTCAGAAATATCGTCAAGGTAAGCATTCAGCTTGTTGAGATACTCGACATGCATAAAGCCAAGGGGATTCGCCTCCTGGCTGAAGGAGAACTTGGACAGGCCCCCTTTCTCCATGAACTCGGTGACCAGGGTCTCACAGATGAGGTAGGGTTCGTTGCCGTAGACGGCAACGCCATCATCTAGCCACTCAAGATTGGGTTGACCATTCTCGTTGCAGAAAAACCTGAACGGGCGAGCGGGTTGGTAGCGCTCATAGGTATCGGCGATATGGGGAATATATCGACGGAAAGCCGCCATATTCTGTTCAAATCTCAGCGGCAACGCCACTGCCATGGCGGCTTCCTGTTCCGCCTGCTGCTGCAGTCGCAGTGCATCCTGCTCAGCTTGCATCAGGGCGGAATCGACATTGAGCGACATCAGAACTCCTTGCTGTTCACACGATAGGCCTGACCGGCCTTGCTGGCTCTTCCGAACAGGGTCAACTGTTCGAAAATGGCATGATGATGAGTGGCGGCCAGGTTTTTCATGGCCTCTTCCTGAACGGACAATCTGACGGCCAGAGCGGCTACCGCCTGTTGCTCTTCCGCTTCGCCGCTGGCCAGCGTGACCAGCTTATCGATCAAGACAAGCCTGTCATCCATGCATTGCAAGGCATCATCATATTGCTGCTGCCGCAACAGCGTCTCCATGAGGCGGGCATTCTCGTCCAGTGCCTCTTCGAGCACGGCAAGCCTGGAGCTCACAGCTCACCCAACTGCTGTCTCATCTGATAACCCTGGTGTTTTTCGGATTCAGGCAGTTGATCCCAGCCTGACTTGATGGTCAGCATCAGAGTCATCACTTCATCAAGAGGCGCCGTATCCCGGTTCAGACTGGCATCCCAAACCCGTTCATCCATATAGGCGTAAAGCCCATACAGATCCTCCGCCATGCGCCCCTGGCTCATGTCCAGCGCATCCTGCAACCCGTGAAGCAATCCTTGTGCCTTGGAGACGGCAGTGGCTTTGGCCTCCATGTCATTGCGCTCAATGGCTCCCTTGGCTTGAGCCAATCGCTCCAGGCAGCCCTGCATCATCAACTGGATGACACGGTGAGGGTCTGCAGTGGCCAGATCGGCCGCCAAATTACCCGCTGTATATGCTTTGATATTGCGCTTGTACATAATTCAACACTCTCGATCTATCAAGACTTCTGATAACTCGTCTGCAATGTTGCCAATGCAGAAGCAGAACTGTTCATCTTGACCAACAAGGCATCCAGACTGCCGTACTGGGCGCGCAATGCCGCTTCATACTTCGTCAACTGGGCATTGGCCGTCGCCGTTTTTTGGGTCAGCGCACGCAAATCCGAATTCAGGACATCTTCTCGTTGCGCAAGCATACCGCCGCTCTTGGTATATTCTTTCAGGCCGGAATTCAAGGTAGATGCCAGCCCCTTCTCTCCCCCAAACAGGGCCACCACCTGATCGAAGTTCTTGTCGACAGCTTCCCCGAACTTCGTCTTGTCGAGGGACAGTTTTCCCTTGTTGTCCATCTTGATGCCAATCTCAAAGACGGTCGAATAAGTACCGCTGTTCTGAGAAGGGCTGACCAGCAGGTTGCTCATGAAAGACTCGATCGCTCGGGTGGTGGAATCCCCGGCAAGGGCACCACCATCATCCTGCTTCACCCCTCCAACGAAGCTGTTGCGCTTGCCCAGGCCATTCATTTTGTCCTGAAGGGTGTTGTATCCATCGACAAACTGCTGGACAAGCTCCTGAATGGAGGTCTTATCGGTAGTGATATCGACCTTGTTTGCCTTGAGATCTCCCGCACTGTCTTTATCCGACACGCGAAGTACCGTCACCTTGAGGTCCTGAATGGAATCATCAAAGGTGTTGGTATCACTCTTGAGGACGTTGCCATCCACATTAATCTCGGCACTGCTGGCTGCCCGGGTCTGGATCATCACACCGCCACCGGCTTCGAAGACCCCTAGCTCGGCGTTATCGCCGGTGATGGTCAAATCCTTGCCGTCTCCCGAGATACCGGAGTCGATCACCAGCTTGGCCTTGCCATCAGCCGTGTTTACGATGTTGACACTCAGGCCGAAGTTATCGCCATTGCTGTTGATGCTTTTACGGATATCTTGCAGGGTGTCCCCAGCCTTCACATCAACCTTGAACGTCTTGTCACCCGCCTTGAAGGTCAGTTGCCCATCCTGAGTCGCCAGAGGGGTGGTCGAACTGTCGAAGATCCCCTCCTGGCGGCTCGTTTCCGCCAACTTATTGACGATGATGTTGTATTGACCGTTGGAAGCACCAGACTTGCTCTCCACCTTCAAAATGGGGTCATCTTTGCTCTGGGTGATGTTGATGGCACGTTTGTTGAACGCACCTGGCGCACTCAGTTTATCCAGAATGTCGGTAAAGGCAGAGATGGAGGATTTCAGCTGACCGATACCGGACAAGGAGATCTGGGTACTGTTTTGCTTGGTAATGATCGGCTGTTGCAATTGAGCTTTTTTCGCTGCAACACTCGCCGAGATCACACTTTCAAGATCGAGTCCAGACCCCGCCCCTGCTGAAGTAATTGCCATCACATCCTCCTGTCTATCGACTTAAAATATCAGGTCACACCTGGCCATCGAACAACAGCCCGGAGAGACTTGGCAGGGTGTTCCCTGCCGGCTCCATGGCCTGCAACCTCTTGTTCATCAAGAGCATTTCTTCACTCGGGATCTGTCGGATAACCTGTTTGGTATCCACATCAATGACCTTGATGACCGGCTGCTCCAGCTCGGGAACCAGACTGAAGTTGATTGTCCATCCCTTCATCTTGCTCAAGTTGTCCAAGCGCTCCTGCAATTCTTGGGCCTGTTTTTCTATATAGGCCTTGTCAATGCTCGGCTTGACTGTCTTGATGTGTGTCGGTGGCTCCTGCGATGCCTTGGCTGCCGACTCGACGCCTTTCTGTTCGGCCACATCATGTCCACCCGCAACGGATGAAGAAGCAGGCATGGCGGCCTGAGGGCCGCCATGTTGAGTTAGCGTCGAAGAAACAGAAGGCATGGCTATCGATTCATTGCCCATCTGCTGCTCCTCATATCAATGATGTTGACGTTACGGCCCGCTTAACCCAGCAGTTGCAGTGCAGACTGCGGACGCTGGTTGGCCTGGGCCAGGATACTGGAAGCCGCCTGTTGCAGAATGTTCTGCTTGGTCATGTTGGCGGTTTCTGTCGCAAAGTCTGCATCGCGGATACGGGAACGTGCTGCACTCACGTTTTCCGAGATATTGGCCTGGTTGCGAATGGTGGAGTCCAGACGGTTCTGCACCGCACCCAGCTCGGCACGCTTGCTGTCAACCACCCCCAGCATGGCATCAACAGTCGCAAGAACATCTTGAGCCTGAGACTGCGTGCCAATATTGATCCCACTCGCGGTCGCGAAAACGGTCGCAGCCGAACTACCTGCTGCTGCTGCAATACCAGAAATACTGAATCCATCAGCTTGGCTAAGACTGAAACCGATAGTCTGATTGGCATCCGCCCCAACCTGGAAGGTACCACCATAACTACCGTCCAGCAGCTTGGTGCCAGCAAAGGTAGTGTCTTTGGAGATACGGTTGATTTCCGATCCCAGCTGATCCACCTCCTTCTGCAGGGCTTCACGATCTTTGGCGGAGTTGGAGCCGTTGGCAGATTGCTGCGCCAGGGTACGCATGCGTTGCAGCATGCTGGTCACTTCGTCCATGGCCCCTTCAGCGGTCTGCGCCAGCGAGATGCCATCATTGGCGTTGCGGTTACCCTGGTCCAAGCCGTTTACCTGGGAGGTCAGACGGTTGGAGATCTGCAGACCCGCCGCATCATCCTTGGCGCTGTTGATGCGCAGGCCGGATGCCAGACGGGTGTAAGAGGTATCCAACGACTTGGTGGTGTTC